>JAUZPJ010000001.1 GCA_030706025.1 Bacillota bacterium
ACTACAACCATATATACCAGCATGCTTAGTGACTCGATGATAGTGCAGACCAGCAATACTTCTGGACCTGTTTATTATACAGGTAATGGCTTGTTCAAATTTGATACTACATCAATACCAGCAGGAGCTACAATTATATCCGCATCCTTGGCGCTTTATGTGACTGGTATTACAAACGTTGACTCTTTAACTTGTAAAATAGACTGGTACTCATCAAACACCACTGCAGATTTTACTGCTACGGACTACACTGACCCTAGTAACGTATCAGGTACTGCGGCGAGTCGATTAATGTCTTCATTTACAAGCAATGCAACAAATTCCATCACATTGAGTAATCTAACAAATATAGTCAAAGGTGGCTATACCGCCTTTAGAATGGCGATACCTTATTCTGGTACTCCAACAGGCTCAAACTCGCTTCAATGCAGCACCACCGATGCTGCATCTAATAAACCCGTGCTTACTGTCATCTACGACCAACCACCAACTGCCCCTACATTAACGTCGCCAAATGGTGGAGAGACTTGGAATGCTTCTCAAACAATAACTTGGAATGCGGCAACAGATCCTGATACTTCACAAGCTTCTTTACAGTATAACATTGATGTTTCTACTGATGGTGGAACAACATGGGCTCAAGTCGTGGCTCTAACCTCTGCAGGAGCTACAAGTTATAATTATGACTTCTCTTCTGTAGCTCAATCATCCAATTGTCGTGTTAGAATTCGAGCCTATGACGGTGCTCTGTATGGACCTTATGCTCAATCAGCCGGGGTATTTACGATTCAACATAACCTAGCTCCTACAGCTCCAACACTTCTAGCTCCCGATAGCGGAACGCCTAAAGACAGAGCGCAAAGTATACATCTTAGTTGGCAACATAATGACCCAAATCTTGACCCTCAAGCAAAATTCGATCTTATGTACTCTAGTGACGGAGGAAACACTTGGACAACAGTAACTCAAACGACTGTTAACCAGTACTATGACGTCCCGGCTAATACTTTACCTCACGGAAATGTCCTGTGGAAAGTTCGCACGTATGATCCAGGAGGTTTAAGCGGTCCGTACTCTAATCAGGAAACATTCTTAGCAGGAGATAAACCCGCAAATCCAACCGTGACAGCACCTACAGGAACAATAGCAATAGCTAGTCCTAATATACAGTGGTCAAGTGTAGGTCAATCATCCTACGAGATTCAAATATTGAACAACGTTAGTGCTGTTATTTGGGACACCAACGAAGTAGTAAGTACAAATTTAGCTCAAACTGCAGGAATTGCACTAGCTAACTCGTCCACATTTACAGTACAAGTAAGAATCAAAAACGCAGATGGGTTATGGAGTAACTACGCTACCTCTTCAATTACTACATCCTTCACTCTTCCTGCTGCTCCTACAGCTGTAGTATCAACAAATACAGGGTATATTAGCGTTAGTGCCTCTAACCCTACGCCAACAGGAAGTCAACCTACAGTTAATGCTAATGACATTTACAGACAAAATCTAGGAGATACTTCTTGGGTAAGAATAGCAGCGAGTGTTCCCGCTAATACAACATATAATGACTATGCTGTTGCTTCAGGTCAAGTCTATCAATATAAAGTAACTGCGCTAGGCACTAACGGGACTTTCTTAGACAGTCCAACTTATCCAGGTTCTTTAATATTGAAGGGTATTTGGCTTCATAACGTTGCTAGTCCTTCAAGCTCTCTTTTAAACATACCCTACAACACAAACAGAAAAGAAACTTGGAAACCAGAAGTTCAATTTATGAAGTTCGCGGGTAGAAAGAACGCAGTATCAGAATTTGGGGAATCAGAGGACTTAGATTTTGCAGCAGACTTAAAAATGAAGTTGCCTCAGACTACTTGGCTAAGTCTACGCTCTTTAGCTAGAGCCAAAGCTATACTCTGTGCCAGAGATTATCGAGGGCGAAAGATTTTTGGCGTGATTGCTAGTCTTCCAGAGGTTGATGATGATTATGGTCAAACCATTACCCTTGATATAGTACAGGTTGACTACACGGAGGCGGTATAGATGCTATCTTTAGCGCAAGGTATTTATACAGCTTCCCAAGTTGACTCAGCTTTACACGCTGCAAGTAGAGAGGTACATTTTCAGTATAACTTACTGGATAGCTCTAACAAATTTAAGGAAACTCTCACAACCGTATTATCTGGTCACGTAGCAAATAACTGCCTATCCAACATAAAAAGAACTGCAACATTCACTATACTAGATGACCACTCGATAAACTTTCTTAGTGACAGAATACAGCCTTGGCTACTTTTAAAGATGCCTGACGGTAACTTTGTGCCATTTCCTTTAGGGGTATTTCTTTTATCCTCTCCTAAGCGTAAGACTGACTCATCTCTTAACGTAATCAGAGAGGTAGAGGCATATGATCAGTTACAAGTTTTAATGGATGATAAGGTCACGGACAGATATACCGTACCAGCCGGAACAAACTATATAACAGCGGTACAGACTTTATTGACTAATGCGGGAATTATCTCTCAAAACCTAACTACTTGTTCAAGTGTTCTCCCTGTAGCACTAGATTGGGCACCAGGTACACCTAAGTTAACCATCATAAATGCTTTGTTGGGAGCTATCAACTATTGGTCCTTGTTCTTTGATGCTTATGGGGTAGCTATTGCTAGACCCTATGTTTTACCGGCTAATAGAGCTGTTGATTACACGTACAAAAATGATTCCTTGAGTGTTATATTCCCCGAATTAGAGCAAGACTTAGATTTGTTTGGAATACCTAATAAGTGGGTCATGACGGTTACCGAACCAGATCAAAGCGTAATTACCAGCACCTACACTAATACTAATTTAGCTAGTCCTACTAGTACAGTTAGTAGAGGAAGAACTATAGTAAGCTCCTTAACCGATACCGCAGCTGATCAAGTCACATTAGATGCTAAAGTACAAAGACAGGCATTTCAAGACTCTCAGGTATATGAAACGGTCGATCTAGAAACAGCCATAATGCCTATGCACTCGGAGAATGACATGTTAAAATTGATATTCTCTCCCCTAGGCATAGGAGATAACTACAATGAAATGTCATGGGAGTTTGATTTAGTAGCCGGAGCTCAAATGAAGCATCAAATCAGAAAAGTGGTGAATATCTAATGAGGGCAGAGGAGTTATTAGAGATCATTAAAGACCAGGGAAGTAATTCCCCGGTCTTTTTATTAGGCATGATCCCTTCCGGATATACCACTGGAAGGCCAACGGTTAAATTTGATGGCGAAAGTACGGCAAGCACTCGAACATATCCCTATCTTAGCAGTTATTCTCCAGCCTCAAATGATAGAGTTTTACTAGCAGTTGTTGGCCATGGGGCAGTGATTATCGGAAAGATTATTTGAGAGAGGTGGATTATATGTCTATCTTAGAACAGTTTGGAAACAGTATGTCTATCAACCCCTCGGATGGAAAACCCCAACCAAATGTAGCCGCTACGATAGTTGGGAGTTTAGCGAACAACCAAACTAACGCTGTAGTTATTGCAAACACTAATATTTTTACTGCAAATTACACGGCTTCAAGATATTCCAAGTCAGTTTTACAAGTTACGACAAACACATCGGGAGTTTTATCTCTTGTAGTAGATGGTGCCGCGGGAACTTTAAATAGTGGGATTGCACTTACAGCAAACGCGTGGTATGAGTTTGAGATATCTTTGCTTTCAGGGTCGACCTACAATCTACAATTATCTGTAGGTGCAATAATGCAGATTAAATGGCAGGTGATATAAATGGGATCACCATTACAGGGTAGTGTTACACCAAGTCAGTTTAATTCCTTACAGACTGATGTAAATCCATTGTCTGAAGTAAGGGCTATTAACGCTGATACGCTTAAGGGAATAATTAATACATCATCAACAACGGTGATTAATTTTGTAGGCGATAGCATAATGGAGGGTTTAAAAGCTTCACCAAACTTTAAGGACGGAGGTTTTGCTGGATTACTTAGAACATATTTACAGAATAAGTATGGTAGCCTTGGCGGTGGATATACCCCCTATTACTACCCATATGGCAGTCCATCCATGATCTTTACTGGTAGTTGGAATTATTATAATGGTTTCGGCACTACTAATATTTATGCACAAAGTGTAGCAGGTGCGGGAAGTTCCGTTGAGTTTGATATTAATGGTATTGGGGTTGAAGTTTATTATAGCCAAGGTGCTTTAGCTGGAACATATGATTTGTATTCGGATGGGGTATTGATTGAATCTGTTGATACAATTGGTTCTGCTAACCCGATTAATTCTCATGTAACAAGGGGATTATCCGATGGGCCACATCATATAAAACTCGTAAACACTGGTTCGAAAGCGTTATTTTTGCTTGGATTTAGGGAAGTAACATCCAATACTATTGGTGTATTAACTAATATGTGTGGTAGGTATGGTACAAAAACAACAGATGCAATTCCAGCAAATTCATTGGCTTGCACTGAGTATTTTAATCCAAATTTAACAATTATAGCATATTTGGCAAATGATTCGTCTATTCAGCTTGATATAGCAACTTATACGTCAAATTTACTAACGCTAATTAATTCTGCTCAGAAAAACGGTGGAAAGGTGTTGTTAATTGCTGACGGCGTTCATTACCCAACGACAACCCCATTGACGGAAATTCAGTACACGAATGCTATGAGAGCCGTGGCAATAAAAAAGGGTTGTGCATTTGTTGATATAAATTATGCATGGGGATATGATGGATATATAGCAAATGCACTTTCTTATTTAGGAGATGGCGTACATCCTAGTACCGCAGGTCATGTATACATTTATAAAATAATTAAATATATGCTTGGAGAATAGCTTAAACTTCGCTAAAGGCCCAGAGTAGTTATTAGTGGGTATAAATACCCACAAATTAAGACAAATGTACTATTGTGTCATATAATTGTCCCAAGGGGATGAGAGTATGGCAACGATCAAGAAAAACTACTCCGTCGATGAAAAAACCTATAATGAATTCGTCGAAATCGCAGAGACAAAAGGAATTAAGGTTTCACCCTGGATCACACAGCAGATGAAACGGTTTATCGAGGAAGAAAAGGAAAGAGAATCTAAAAAGAAAAAGTAAAGGCATCCTACGGGGTGTCTTTACTTTATGGGTAATATTGTGTATAATTAAGTAAAGTTAAGTATAATTACTTATTTGTATTCATTCTAAAAAGACTGCATAATGGTTATTTATACTCATTAATGGGTATAATCAGAGACAAAGGGAGAATTTTGCCATATAATTGTCCTCAGAGGGGAGGACGGAAGTATGGCAACGATCAAGATCAACATAACGGTTGACGAAGATTATTATGCACGATTCCTGAAAATCGCTGAGGAGAATGGAATCAAGACATCAACTTGGATAAGCGCACAAATGAAAAAGTTTGTAGATAAGATGGAAGAACCAAAGAGCAAAAAGTAAGGCACCCTTCGGGGTGCTCTTTACTTGTGGAGGAATTGATTATGGATGGAAACTAATGTATACTAATAAATATAAATAATAATTAATACGTATTTAGAATCATTCTTTAAAGACCCCTTTATCGAACCAAATAAAGAAGATTGTAAACTAAAAGCAGCTGATCAAAGTTTACAATAGAGAAGCCCCAAGCGTAATGCCTGGGGCTGAATTCTTATATCGCTGAATACTTATCATACATGTTCATTTTGGTTTGCTCATCGAGCATTGCATATCGTTTAGTTGTGTCTGGTCTTGCGTGTCCCAACTCATCCTGGATAAAACCAAGATCGGCACCATTCTTGTAAAGATTAGTCGCGAATGTGTGACGCATCACGTGGGGAGTGACCTTTGCCCGTAGACCGGATGCTAAACCCATTTGTTTGACCTGTAGCTCGACAGAGCGTATTGAAAGCCTCTTGCCATAGCGATTAATAAACAAAGCTGGATTTTCATCGGTCCTGGGGGAAAGATAAGCAATCAGACAGAACTTAGCGATTACCGAGAAATGCACGAGACGTTCTTTGTTGCCCTTTCCTCGTACCTTTATTCGACGGAAGTTCATGTCTAGATCATCTCGATTAAGCTGGATCATCTCGCTAATCCTCATTCCGGAAGAGACCAAGAGCTCGAGGATAGCCTGATTTCGGATACTCTTTTCATGGAATCTCAGGCGGTCGAAATCTTCTTTGGTTAATGCCTTAGGAAGCAAAACCGCTTCCTTGGGAGTCTTGATTTTGCGCGTGGGGTTCTTCTCTAGGTACTCTTCATCAACTAACCAAGTGTAAAATGCTTTGACAGTGCTTATTTTCCGAGCTATTGAGTTTTGAGACATATTCTGAAATTGAAGTAAGTATTGACGCAGGTCGTTTGTTGTAGCTTTAACCGTAGGGATATCAAGGTAATTCGCAAGCTTAACCAGTTCACGTTTGTATTGATCTAAGGTACCGGGTGCCAGTCCATCCAATTTACGGGCTATTAAAAATTCTATGACGTATTTCATTCTCTTTTCGCTCCTCTTGTTTTTACCGGAGCGTTACCTTACAATACAAGTAAGGTGCTTCGGCATCTTGTGATAAGCACTCGTTCTTAGCTGGCAGGCGGAAACGGGTGCTTTCTTATTTGAGTACCTTAATAATGTTTTCAACTTTAGTTTTTTCCTCTTCAGATTGATTTTGTTCCCAGGATTTAAACGCCTCCTCCATAATTGCCGTTTTATCCTTTTTAAGAATTAAAGACCAGGCGGCAATTCTTAATGTCATTTCTGGTTCAAATCTATAAAATGTTCCTTTCTTCGTCAATTAATCACCTCCACAACATAAATATTACCAAATATATCTAGATATACAATAGGACAATAGTCCTTCTTTTTTTGCCTAAAGTCCTAATATTGCTAAGTAAAGGAGGTATTAGCTTGAATTTAGGTCAAATTCGTGATCTTACACTTAAACTTGTAAATAGTTATAGTGCTGATGGAGTACAACTTCCCTTGTCTGATACGGCAGATATTCGCCTTGCTTTCAACGATTTCCTAAACACCGCGTACAACAAAGCGATCCAGTATGATCCTGTTGAAGCTGTATTCTCAATCACTCAAAATCCAATTCCTAATCTCCTAAATGTTTATGATTCGTTCAATTTAAAACAACATCTTGACGAAGATATCATCGTTTCCGCAATAGGAGTTAAGGCTTATTATTTTGAAGTAGATCACCCTGCAAATGTCTATCTTGAAGAAAATATCAATGGAGTATGGATCAATCTAGCTACAGTAGTGGTTACTGGAATAGCGTCATTCACAGCTTATAGTGGTTTAATAACTCCATCGAATATAGCAAACACTGTTAGAATGCGCTTCTCAGGTAGTTATCCCTATAACATTAGGAGAACTGCTCTTTATGGGTATACTTTTGCATCCTCAGCAGACATACCGAAGTTTCAACCATATATCTCTTATCCGTTACCGAGTGATTATATTCGACTTAATAAGTTGGTTCAGAACTCTGATAATCGATTGCATCAAACAATGATTGATTATAGCATTGAGAAACGTTCGTTAGTTATTAACTATTTTTACTCAGGTTCCTTTGATGCTTATTACTTTAAACGTCCAGATCCCTTAGTTTTAGATACAGATGTGCCAGAAATTCAAGTACAGAATCACAATTATTTGGCTTATTTCGCGGCTGGTCAATGGTTATTCAGTAATGGGCAACAAGCAAATGGTATTGTCCTTTTGAATCTCTTTGACGGGTTCATGCGAGAGATTACTCCTGCGATTGATGAAGTAAATTCGAGTATAGTCAATGCGAATAACTGGTGATAATATTCCCAAAATGCGGTATAATATAGGAGTGGGATAGTGATAGCTACACGACAAGCGAGTTTCCTAGCTCGTTTCCCACATTGAATTACTAGGAAAAAGAAAACCTTTAGGAGGGTTATTTATTATGTCCGAAATGAAAACATGCACTACTTGTGGAGATGAATTCCCGGTTACCATTGAGTATTTTAGGAAAAGTAAACGAAATAAAGATGGTCTTAAAAATGAATGTAAAAATTGTTCAAAGGCAAAAGACAAATCATATCGTGAAGCAAACAGAGTAATAATAAAAGAGCGAAATAGGTTGTTCTATGTAGATAACAAAGAATATATCGATGCTAGGAATAAAAAATATGTTCAATCTAATAAAGAAGCGGTCGCGGAAAGGATGAGAAAGTATCAACTGAAAAATAAGGAATCTATTTCTAAATATCAAAAACAACGTTACAAACATAACAAAGAATTATTTCCAGAAAAACAGAAATTATATCGTCTTGAAAATAAAGAATCTATTCGTGAAAATTCAAGAAGGTATCGATTAAAAAATAGGGACACTGAATTGAAAAGGCTTAGTCTTTATCGAGAGAATAATAGAGCTTCATTGGTTGAAAAAGGAAGGATATACCGATTAGAAAATAAAGTTATTATTCGCGAAAAGCAAAAGAAACGGCAAATAGAAAACAAAGATGCTATTCGTGAATACAGCAAAGAATATCATCGAGTTAACAGGGAATCAATCGCTAAAAAGACTAGGATATACTATCAAGCAAACAGGGATTCGATCATTAGATATGTTAAGAGTTACTACCAAAGAAATAAAGAAGTTATCGCAGAAAAAGGAAAGATATATTACAAAAAGAACAGAGAACATATCGCAAAATACGCCAAACAATACGCAAAAGATCATAGGGAAGAATGTTCCTTGCGTGGACAACGTTATGAAGCGAAGAAGCGCAAACTTCCAAGCACTTTAACTATTGAGCAATGGGAAAATGCTAAGTTATATTTTGGCCACAAATGTGCATATTGCGATGGAATTTTTCCATTAGCTAGGGAACATTTTATACCTGTAGACAATGGCGGAGAACTAACTAAAGATAATATTATCCCCGCTTGTAGAAGTTGCAATAGTAGCAAAAACAACAAAGAGGCTATATCCTGGTTTAGGCGTCAACCTTTTTACTCCAAGGACAAGGAAGACAAGATACTAAATTACTTATGCTACAAAAACCAAAAACAACAACTTAGTATATTTTAAAAGCTCGAATTAAGCACTCCAAAAGGGGTGCTTTTTCTATGCCATGAAAGGACGGTGAAATAATGGCACAACTCAAAATTCCGCGTTTTGCCAACACCCAACGTGAGCTAATCTATTCCGATTTTTCTTCTGGTTTGAATTATAAAGATAATCCTTCATTGATCAAACCTAGTCAAAGTCCAGAAATGCAGAATGTTCGCATCCGTGATGGTACGGTAGGAAAACGCCCAGGTTACAAACGCCTATACCCTACTTCGCTTGGCACTGGACAAGTAAATGGAATTGGCATCTATCGCAAGGCTAACGGAACAACTTACCGGCTTATTTGTCATAGCACAAATATCTATACACAATCAGGAAGTTCACAACCTGTCCTATTAAAGAGTGGTATTGCAAACGCAAGGTCCGCTTTTTTTACGTTAAACGACAATTTCTTCATCCTAAACGGGGTAAACTTTCTTGTATACGATGGGTCTACATGCGCTGATGTTGTTGGATATATTCCAACGGTTTTAGTTGGTAGGAGTCCATCAGGGGCACCAAATGCAGGTACTATAAATGAGAAATTCAATCTTTTGAGTGCGGGATTTAAAATCTCGTTCTCAGCGGATGGAACCTCTACGACTTATGCGCTTCCATATACTAGCCTTGATGCGACGACCATGGTAGCTGTGGTCAATGGAGTGAATAAGGCAGAAACAACTGATTTTACAGTGAATCGCACAACAGGAGTAGTAACCTTTAATGTCGCCCCAACCACTGGCACAAACAATGTAATTATAACTGCTTACAAGGCATCCCTAACTCATCCTGAGTATATTAAGAACTGCACTATTGCAACAGTTTATGGTGGTAAAACAAGTGCAACTGTATTTTTTTCGGGCAATCCCAACTTTCCAGACCAAGTATGGCACAGTCGCTTATATGGGAGTAATTATTCGGCAGACTATTGGCCTGATGATGCTTGGCAGAAAGTACCCGGTAATGTTGCAGGACTAGCTCATATCTTTGACCTTCTCTATATTTCACATAGTAAAGGGCATGGATACTTTTCTTATGTAGATGGCACATCATACCCAATTTTCCCTTATGCAGACATAAACCTTGAGAAAGGTTCGGACATACCAGGAAGCATTCAGGAAGTTGATAACACGGTTGTATGTGCTTCTAGTGTTAACGGAGTCCTGCAAGTCCTGAGTAATACGACAGTTAATAATCGTCTATCGGTCAATGATGTCAGTGTTCTCATTAATAAAGCAGGAGTTGAGCGTCAGGACTTGGGCTTACTCCGTCAAGCTAATTTACAAAACGCAGTAAGTTACAATTTTGATAACTATTACGGTCTGTGTGTCAATAACGTCTGTTATGTTTGGGATTATAAATCAAACGCATGGCTCTACGACACAAATATTCCTGCTTCATGCTTTGCGACGATTGATAATACTCTCTGTTTTGGTAGTAATACTGACGGATTGGTCTATCAGTTTGATCCATTAACAATGAATGATGATGGGGTAGCAATAAATTCTTGGTATACAACCAGAGAAGAAAATGCAGGAAGTCCAACTAGGATCAAGGTAGTAAATCGCCTTGACTTGATAGCTAAGCCAATGAATAGGTCCTCTGTGAATATTCTCTTTCTTTCAAGGCAAAGCAACGGGGATATAACATTGCAATTACAGACAAATGCGTTCTGTTTTGTTAATTTCAACTTTTCCAATTTTACGTTTAATACGTCTTTTTTCCCTGTCCTTAAAAGAAAACGTGTCTCAAAACGTGCGAATTATTTTCAGTTCAAATTCAGTAACAACAATTTAAACGAGGGGATGAGTGTCATATCTCTCGGCGTTCAATTTGATCAAGGAAGCGAGATGAGATAAATTGTCATTCACTACGAAAGATTCCTTCGTCTTTGATTTTGCGTCGCAAGTAGATTATCCGAATTGGACTCCTGCTCAGACGAAACAGAATTTAAACGCTCGTGGCGAAGAATTAAGGTTAGCATTAAATGCCGTGGTTAATCTACTTAATTCTGTAAACTCAGGAGCGACAGGAGCGGATAATATTGGGGCGACTGCTCCAACCGGATTGACCGGGGAAACAGTTCAGGCGATTCTTAATTCCTTAAAAACTGCAATAGATGGAGTTTCGCTAGGTGCTATACCTGATGGTTCCTTAACGGATGCAAAACTTTCCCCTAACTCGAAGAAAACTATTCCTCCCGTGGTAACTACAAATGTAGGTAATGCTTATTCTGTAACAGTAACAGGGATAACAGCATTAAGCGATATGTTGCCTTTATGTGTGAAATTCAATGCCGCAAGTACGGGAGCGATTACGGTCAACCTGAATAACTTTGGTGCGATAAGCGTTGTTGATTATTTTGGTAATGCGGTTACGAATGTCAGAACAAATCTTATTGCTAATTTACGGTATGATGCCGTGAATCAAAATTTTCAATTACAGGGTAAAGGAGGGGGTGGAAACGCAACTAAAGCACAATTATTAAATGGTGCAACGGCTACGGTAGATTCGGGACCAATTACAGGAGACATGCCAGAGAATGGGCCTTTGAATTATACGCCTTCTGCTTCTCCGCAAATTATACCGGAAGGACATACAACGGGTGGCACTGTCGCTGCAGTAACATTTAATGCAGCTAAGGTTTTAAATGATACAACAATTGCAGGAACTAAAGGGACAATGGTTAATCAACCTGGAACAACTACAGCGAATAATTGGTATGCTGATGGTGCAGGAACCTTAAATCATTTTATACCTTATGGGGCATATCTGACAGATAGTGGAAGTGGTAGTGGAACCCCTAATGTGAAAGCATATGATCCTAATTTTATTCCTTCAAATATTCTTATTACTGCTAGAGTTTTTGGATTACAAGGAACTATGATTCCTTTTTCCAATGGTCTTATTGCGGGAAGCGCACAATATTTAAGTGATACTACCTCTTACAGTAGCACATCAACTTCTTGGACAAAAGTAGGCAAACGATACACTGTCAATTACTCAGGAAGTATTCGCTTCTCATTTCAGGGATTCCAAACTGTTGTAGGGCAATTTCAGGTTTATAAAAACGGTGTAGCATTTGGAACATTAAGAAACGGTACTGCTGGTCAATGGGTTGCATGGACAGAGGATTATACATGTAATGCTGGTGACTATTTTGAAGTCTATGTTGCAAGTGGCACATCCAATGCAAGTTATCCTATTGTTATACAATATACGACGATTAGTTTAGGTAATATGTCTACTCCTGCGGTTACGGCTGTTTAATAGAGGGAGGTGTAAGGAATGCTTTATAAATATCAATATACGAATTCAACTGATCGACAACAAATTATTGACGGTAATGCGAATAAATCACTTATCGAGGAAGACAATATTGCCGATGGTAATTTTTTAGTATTTTCGGATCAAGTAATTGAAGGTGGCGACTTAGGGGTAGTAAAGTCGTTAAAAATATCCCAGATAAATAACCTTTACAATCAAAAACTTGCTGAAGGTTTTACCTCATCTGCTGGTGGAACCGTGGAATCTTTCGGATATACCCAATCTGACCAGATTAACTTCATGAATGCAGCATTAAAGGTACTTCTAAAAGGCACAACTGCTTTTCCTATAAATATCTACCAGAAAAATGGTGCGGCTGTTACTTTAGACCAAGCACAGTACAGTCAATTGGTTGATGACATAGCCGGATTCTTTGAACCTCTCAAGGAAAAACAACACGACTACATTACTCAGGTCAACGCTTGCACAACAATAGACGCAGTTAATGCTATAACGGTGGTGTTCTAATGGGAAAGTATTTTTATAATATCCTTATTGGAATTGACCAACTATGTAACACCATTCTCGGCGGTGATCCGGATGAAACAATCTCCTCAAGAATGGGTAAACACCTGGCAAAACACGATTCTCCAATCTCAAACATCTTGTGAATGCTTCTTAATATGATCCAGGAGGATCATTGTGTCAAGGCGATCGAATCTGATAGGGGTAATAACGCAACTCTTTAGAGAGGCTAACGACCTTTCTTTTCTTATGCTCGAAAGGTGGTCGATTGAATGGCTACTGTAGCCGAACAATTAAGAGATGGAACTATGAGGACTAATTATGATGTAACTGATAGAATGGCAAGAGATTTACAGGCTGCAAGTGATAGGGCAACGGCGGCCAATTCTTCTCCTGGAGACATTGGTAGGGGAGATAGGGATTATAATTCAAGTTATGCATCCACTCAACCTGTAACTCCTACTTCAACTACGGCAGCGAGCACAACAGCATCCACTACTACCCCAGCAGTTGACTACGTTTCTCAATACAAAACTCAAGCAGATACCATTGCCAAAGCTTCTGCCGATGCCTTAAAGCCAGTTTATGATAATCAACTCCAAGCAACGATCAATCCCTATAAAACTGCTCAAGCTCAGATACCAACACAAACAGCTTCATTAAATAATCAAGCATCTTCGCAAGGCATGGTCAACGCTCAACATATTCGTAACGCATTAGCACAAATGGGCCTTCTGCAATCAGGAGAATCGGCATCTCAACAACTAGCCAATGATACAGCGACAGCTAATAATATCAATGCAAATAACTTAGCAGCACAACAACTTGATGCTTCGTATAACGATAAGATTGCGGCGGCAACAGCTCAGAACGCTCTTGATTATAACAATGCTGTAACTCACGCTTCTGAATTTGCACAACAAATGGGATTATCCGAGGCTCAATTGGCGAATACAATCAATCAACAGGGAATTGATAATGCCTATAGGGACAAAGCCTTAGCTCAGTCTGCTTCTCAATTTGCCCAACAATTAGGATTATCACAACAACAGTTTAATGCCGGATTATCACAATGGGCGCAAACATACGCGGCTAATCAGGCTCAAAACGCATTTAATAATGGAATTGCTGCTTCAAACTTGACAGGATATGTTGCTCCGGTTGTGTCTAATTTATATCCGTCTACATCTTCGAATAACAAAGTTTCATCAAGTGCAAACACTTCATCTTCATCTGCTTCGTTACCTTCTTCCGTTGCCGCTATGTATCCAGGTGCCACTAATGTATCGTCGTTAGGAAATGGTACTTATAAATTTAACGATTCTAGCGGAAATTCTGTTTATTATAATGCCGGGGTTGGGAATTAAGAGAGTTATATTAAAACTCTCTTTTCCTATTTCTCAGAAAGGATGATGAAATATGGCTCTATATGGACTAGCTGCTGATGTTCAGGCAAATCCGGATCGAAACGTTCTTCTCTATACTCCTGGGAAAACACAATTAACTCCACAGGATGTATTTCTTGGTGGTCCTGGGACCGGAGTTGATGATAGTCAGCTTAACGGCGCAACAAGAATCTTCGGGAATGATGCTGCTGGAACTCGCGCTGCCCTTAGCCATTACGAAGGTGATCTCGCTTCGCAGATTAAAGCGGCCCAGAATACCAATGCTGCTCCAAGGATAGATGCAAACATTGGAATGCCAACGATGGCTAGGCAAGCTATGGAGATTCAACAAGCTAAGGATAAGATTGCAAATGACCAAACTTCAGCTCAGTTAACGGGTTATTTGTACGGTTCACCGACAATGGCTCAAAAAACGTATGATCATGGGGTAGCCCAAGATCAGTTTAATAATGGCATTACTGTTGGGCAATTAATGGGTAGTTACAACGGTTCCCCAACTTTGGCGCAGAAGGCACAGGATATCCAAAATGCTCAATTCAGGGCAAGCCAAGCGCAAAATGAAAGTCAGTTCGGAAGGTCATTGGCTATTCAACAACAAAACGCAAATACAAGTGCTGGTATTTACCCTAATACAAGCACAAGTCCATATTCTTCATCGGTTAATAAGTATGCCGATCAGTATGGTGTGCCGGCTAATCTCATTGATGCGGTCATTGGTCAGGAGAGTAGAGGGAATAATGGACTGACTAGTTCAGCAGGGGCAAGTGGATTAATGCAATTGATGCCTGATACTGCTAAGTCCTTGGGGGTTACTGACACTTCTAATGTGGATCAGAATATTATGGGTGGTACAAAGTATCTCAGTCAACAATTAAGTAAGTATGGCAGCACGGAATTAGCCTTAGCCGCTTATAATGCAGGACCAGGAGCCGTGGATAATGCCATAAAACAAGCAGGAAGTACCAATTGGGCAGATGTATCTCAATATCTCCCGACTGAAACGCAGAAATATGTACCTTCCGTATTAAATAGCGTTGTGACTTCTAAAGGAAAACAAACTGTAGGTCAAAAGGGAGATGACGCTACAGCTATGGCAATAGAAGCAATCCAGAGCCAAGCACCGAATATGACCAGAAGTGAGTTCGATAGTGCTATGACCAATATAAAACCTACATGGATCAGGGATGGTGCTAACCTTAAAGCTATTCAGGAAGCAATTGATAGTGCGGTTACTAAAGATGAGACTCCTGCTGCTATGGCCGCCGCAAAAGCAGCTAACGCAGCAGCTTATAACGCCAAAAAACAATGGTGGGAAGCGACTGTAAAATGATTTTTTATTCAATTTCCTTATGGGAGGCGAATAGATGGCTTACAACTTAATGGACTATACCAAAAATGATCAATTTAGTAATAATAAATATGACCTAATGAAATATGCAAAAGCAAATGAAACCTCATATCCTTCATCTATGGCTGACTTCCGCAAGATTGAAGACACAACACCATTGCCTGATACCCCTCCCGTGAAACAACCTTCTCTATGGGATCAAATAAAGGTTGGAGACATCAAGGGACTGTCGAGTAGAATTCAACCCTTTCACGATGATATGCCTGATTCATATTATCAAAATCAAGCTCCACCCATTTCACAATCTGATGCCACTCTTATTCAGCACAATCCTTCTCTATTAGAAACGCTGGGAAATTCCCTGAGCGGTATCGGTAAGGCTTTTAAATCAGGGGGAGAAAATTCCCCCTTGGTTACCGGTCTTACGAAGGCATTTCTTGGGGATCAATACAATTCAACACCAACACCTACTCCATATACCCCACAAAACATTCCTGAAAGTATTGCGTCAGGCATAGGTGAACAGGCGGCAGAATGGCCTTTGTGGATGGCAGGCGGTGCATTATCGAAGGGATTAATGGGTGCAGAGAAGGTAGCACCAATAATAAGTAAATTACCAGGCTTAGTACAAACTGGAATTGACGCAGGTTTAACTTATGGTGGAGCGGTCGCTCCTATGGAAACAGCTTTGCAAGGTGATGGATCACAAGGACTAATAGAGCGTGAAAAACAGGTTCCTGCATTTATGTTAGGAGGCGCGGCATTACATGGCGCAGGGCAATTAATAGGCAAAGGTATTGAGGGAGTAGGCAACTACCTTGCTGACCGTAGATTAGGAGAATTAACCCAACCATTAGGTGAAGCAGTACAGAATCAATTCAATGCTCCTTCTCTCCATGATGTTCAATTAGCTAATCCCATTACGCGCTCAGTTCAACGTAGTGCAGACTTGGGGCCTCTTAGAATAAGCGATACTCTTACTCCTGAATACAAAGCAAAGCAAGCTGAGTTAAACGATGTATTTAAAAATAAACCACTCGCTGAACAACCCCTTAATCCGGTTACTAATACTACATTACAGCAGAACATTGATAACAGTTTAGGTATTGGAAAGTCTACAGAGCAATATCAGGGCTTAGATGTGTTTGGAAAACCTCTTCAAAGTTATAAGATCAATAACGATACGCAGAATGCCATTGCTGAGATTTCATCTAAGATGGATCAACAAGTTCAGGATATTGCTTCAAGTCTTAAACAAATGGATAATCAAACAAGGGTTGGCAGTATTCGAAATCAAATTAAGGATTTGGGTGGAATATCGCAAGGTAATCCAAATATCTTTGAGGAACAAAAAGTAATTCCAAATTGGATTAGAAATAACATTACCGGAAGACCTTTAGATGAGGTAGCGGACACCCTTGGAATGAATTCAGACGAACTATTAGCTGCTATAAGCGATTCTGCATACAAACCAAGGGATTATGTCACCGAGGCCTACAGGATAGCTCACAATGACCCCGAGTATCAAGCATTGAGTAATACGTTGGATACACTAAAGAATGAGTTACCCGGGAAGAAAACGCTTCAAGAAGCTATTCCTAAACATGATGGCATTATGACTAAAGCGGATATTAATCTGAAACCAAGAGAACTAACTTCTAAGTCCGAACAATTGCCAAATGAGCAACTGAAAGGTCTTTCATTATCTGGTAACTTGCCAGTAGATGAACCATTGGCTAGACCCGTGAAGAAATTACAGCCCGTAAAAAGAGAACCTTTAACTTGGACCAATAGGGATAATATTCCCGTTTCTAATACCGAATCGATTAAGCCGATGCCTGAACAGACGCTGGAAGAAGCTTTAAAGAGTGGGGATAGTGGGCCGCAAACGATTACTTCGAATGAGACTGTTCCTGCGCCAATTGGAGAACCAAAGCTTGCTACGGAACAACCTTCCATTAACCTCGCTG
Source organism: Bacillota bacterium (assembly GCA_030706025.1). Lineage (GTDB taxonomy): Bacteria > Bacillota > Desulfitobacteriia > Desulfitobacteriales > Desulfitobacteriaceae > Desulfosporosinus. The sequence continues at coordinate 17,626 of JAUZPJ010000001.1, forward strand.
ATACTAAGATACCCGATACTTCAATTCAACCTTCGGTGGATGATAATACTTTCTGGAACAAGATTAAAAGCGCGTTAGGTTGGAAGGGTAATGTTAGTGTATTACAAAATGGTATTAAAACAGGTAAGGTAGATATTGGAGAACTTCCAGTAGAAGATCAATCTCGTATTAAGATGAATCTCCAAATGTTTGCAAAACCAAATGAATATGTAGATACCAAGCCAATAGATATCAATATTGGAAAAAGTGACAAGCAAACTGCGATTGATACTAGACAGGGGTACGTCGGAAAACTCAATAAACAAATAGTCACAGGTAATCAGTTAAGAGATACGATGCAACAACTTGCACCAAAGGAACAGGAAGGGATACAACTCTTCCTTGATGCTGGTGGAGACATAAATCATCTTAATGAAATGGCCAATAATCCCGATCCTGTGCTGGATAGTTTTATTCCCAATACCAAGACAACGTACATAGAAGCATATAATCAAGCCCTTAATCTTTCTCCAAATGCTCACAAGGCCGCAGAAATGGCTCAGAAGTATTATGAGGAATCAGGAAAGTATGCCTTAAATACCGGATCAACGAGAAGCATCATTGAGAATTATGCTAATCGTATGTGGAAACAAGAACCAAGTGGGAATGTTAAAACAGAGGTTAGGCAACCCGGTCTTAATCCTTTTACATCTCACTCCAAGCAAAGATTCTATGAGACAATGGGTGAAGGTATTTTAAACGGCAAAGAACCTGCTACACTGAATGCCGGTGATCTACTTAGTATTCACAATCAAGAAATGGCGAGAGCGAATACAAATAGGGAATTAGCTAAAGCATTAGAATCTAAGGGACTAGGAGTATACCAATTTGAGAAACCAACTCAAGGATTTACTGCAATCGATAGCTTAAGCAGGGATATACCAACAATGCACGATGGCAAACCGGCTATAATTCGTCAAAACTTTGTTATTCCTGATGGTATAGCTAAGGGATTGCAAGCCATAACTGATCCTAATTATATGGCTAAAGTTGACGCCTTAAGGCATTTGCAAGCATATCAAGGTGTTGTAAAAACTATCGACTTGTCATTTTCCTTATTCCATCACATCACACTAGCTGCTGAAGCGTTATATAATTCCAGAGGTGGTTTAGACTTCATTAAAAATTGGGACAAAATGAGCAAACTTGGAAGTGAATCCTTTAATGCTGCCGAGAAATGGGGCGCAGAACATGGCTTAATGACCACAAAAATTGATGACAACTATGATATTTTAAGACAATTAGCTGGCAAGGGGAGTATTATTGACAAGGCGTGGAATTCTGATAATAAACTTGCTAAGGGTGCCGCTGCTATTCCTAAAGGACTTGCTTCATTATCGAATAAAAACTCAGAATTTTTATTTGGTAAAATTCAAAGATGGCTCAAGGTTATGGACTTCCAAAACAAAGCATCTGAATTCGTGGGAAAGAATCCTAATATGAAAAACGCAGAAGTGACAAAGGGATTAAGGCAAATAGCTTCAGAAATCAATGATTCTTATGGTGGTTTGAATTGGAAGGCCATGGGGGTTACTCCAAGCGTTCAAGCCTTGTCTCGACTTGGATTCTTGGCTCCTGACTGGACGTTTTCTAGCGCAAGAATGCTTGGACGAGCAACCGGTTTAGGAAATATTGAACGTGGGGCCGGTATATTACAAAATACCAAAAATGTAATTAAGGGTAATCCCGGAAATGCAGCAGCTAGGACAGAATTTGCTGTGGCATTAGTTGGTGGAGCTATTCTTACAGAAGGTCTAAATAAGATTCTGACGGGTCATTATACGAACCAAAATCCAAAAGGCCATGAGTTGCAAGTGGAGGTTCAACCAGGAGTCTTTATTTCCTTTTTCCGGTCTGGAATTGGTGATGTTACAAAATGGTCCGCTAATATGCTTACTCAAGGGCCATTAGGTGGTACGATAAATACGATTCAAGGAAAAGGTAGTCCTTTGGTTAGAACTCTCGTAGGGCAATTAGCGAATAAGCAATTTACTGGTGCTCCCATTACGAATTCAAAAAATACTCCATTGCAGAATGATCTAGCAAGAATAAAGGAGTTGGCGAGTAGTTTTGCTCCTATGCCTTTTGGCATTTCCGGTACTGCAAGATATCTCAAAAGTGGAGATGCTACGCCATTAGGTACGGGATTAACCGGTACTGGTGCTGCAACATATTCGAAAGTTAATCCTTTAAACCCTCTAGCCAATCCTTCGAGTGCTTACGCTGGAAACTGGCTAAATGACTTATTATCTCCTTCTAGTTCTGCGAGTGATGCTCTTATATCTAAGATTAATGCTCAGAACAAAGCGCAGAACAATCAAACGACACTCATTAAGCAATCTTTAGGAAAAGCGTTAACAACAGGTGGATCAACCTCTGATGTTTTTTCCAAATACAATGTTCCGGTAAGTGAAAGGTCGCAACTACTAAAGGATGCCAAGAGTGCCATAGTTGAAAGTCAGAAATCCCCATTGGTTCAGAAGTTTGATAGTCTAAGCAAGTCGGGACAACAGAAGTTCCTGCAAAGTCTTACTTCAAACGAAAGAGCTACCCTGATGCAGGAAAAGCCTAAATTAAAATGAGGATGGTTTTTAACCATCCTCTACCGTTCGTAAACTTCATAAATCACTATCGCAACGCAAAAAAATGAAAATACTCCCCATAATAATGTTATCCAATCGGAGCTCACTTTTGTAAATGGCAGTATCATTGTTAATGTTATTGTTACAAAAAGACCGACAAAGATAAATATGGATTTATCCTCTGTCATTTTTAACACCTTCTCTTATGTTCTTTTTTATGTAACAGTTTACCACTTATTGCTTAATTATGGTATAAGAGGAGTGGTTATTATGGTATAATATATATGGGAGAACAGGGAGTCATGACCCTGTTAAAACGGTTTTCCTGACCGGCTCCCCATTAAAACAGGAACAAATGCTAAGGAGGCGTTTTTTATTATGGAAAATTTTAAAGCGTGTTCAAAATGTGGAGAAAGAAAACCTGCGACCAGTGAATATTTTGTTCGTAAAAAAGACTGTAAAGATGGTATTTCCGGAACGTGCAAGTCTTGTAAGAGTAAACGAGATAAAGAATATCAGGAAAGAAATAAAGAGTCTATAAAAAAACAAAAACAAAGATATATACTTAAAAACAAAGATAAAAAGGCTGAAGCCGACAGAAAATACTACCTAGAAAATAAGAAATCAATACTAGAGTACAGGAGACAGCATTATTTAAGAAATAAAGAAAAAAGAAACAATCAAAGTAGGATGTACTACATTAAAAACAAGGAAAAGATTGATGCGTGGCAAATAAAATACCATGAAGATAATAAAGAAAAAATAAGCAAGTACCGTAGGCAATACGGAATAATTAACAGAGAAACATATAATATGCACGGACATAACCGAAGGGCTAGGGAAAGAAAACTAGTAGCAACATTAACCCAAAAACAATGGGAGCAGATTAAGAGTTTGTTTGGCAATCGTTGTGCATATTGTGGGAAGAAAAAGTTCTTGACTAAAGATCATTTTATCTCATTAACAAACAATGGGGAATTTAGTCATAATAATATAATCCCTGCTTGTCTTAACTGTAATTGTAGTAAAAAGGATAGATCATTCTTTTCCTGGTATCCGACCTTCAAACACTACTCCAAGCAACGTGAACAGAATATCCTCAAATACTTAGGTTATACCAACGGAATTCAACAATTATCCTTAATTTAATATTTCCATAACACCGTATTCTTGTGCGGTGTTATTTTTTATTTATGGGTTTCAAACGAAGGGACTGAGAAAGAGGTGTATTTATGTCTGTGCAATGTACCGCTGATAATCCATGTGTAGCTATGCAATTACTTACCCAAAGGGCAGTTAATCAAGAAGAAAGGATTGATAAGATGGAACTACTTATCGAATCAATGAGAAATAGGCTTCCCTTATGGGCAACTATGGCCTTAACTGCTTGTGGTGGAACTATTGGGATATTGGTAGGATTACTTACGAAAGGATGATTTTATGCCTTATCAAATTAGTGAACAACTTATCAAATTTAACAGGTCTGGACAATCTTTATCCCCCCAAGGATTCGTTATTCATTCTACCGATACACCGAACGCAACCGCGCAAAACGAGCATGATTATTTTAATTCAGGGAATCGGCAGGCATCAGCTCATTACTTCGTTGATAGTTCTAGTATAATTCGATGTATTCCCGAAAATGAAGTAGCTTGGCATGCTGGAACTACTGCTAATCATAGGTTTCTTTCCGTGGAAATGTGTGATGTTGAGTCATTCCAGGAGGTATGGAATAGAACCGTATGGTTAGTCGCTGATGCTTGCGTAAGGTATGGGTGGACTACTGGACCAAATGTTTATTCTCATCGGGGCATATCGGCAATGTACAAAGAAACAGATCATACAGACCCTATTCAATTCTTGGCTAATCACGGTAAAACGTGGGATCAATTACTTGCCGCCATTGATTCGGAAATAGAAAATGTTAAGAAAGGAGTGGTTAAAGTGGCAGAAGCGGAAACTCCCAAGAAAATAATTGCCCCGGATGATATTTACCTGTCTGTTCGCGTTCGCGAATCATTGGCAGATCAAGCTATCTTAGACATAAATAAACTTGGTTTCGCTGCTAAAAAAATGGATTTAGCCTAAGAAGGGAAATGATTAATTGTGATCCAACTTCCTATTTGGCAAATTAATGTAACTCAAACGTGGGAAAGGGAAAGCCCATGCACAAAATGCCCTAATAATCCGATGGTAAATGAATTTGCTACGGGTTTCTGTAATTGTACTTTGGGAACTCAAGTTTGGTATTAAGAAAGGAAATGATTAAAATGACAAATCAAAAATTAACTTCTCCGTTGTTCTGGACAGCCATAATTGGAGCTGTGAAAATTGTACTCGATACCGTAGGAATCCAAGTCATTGATAACCAAAAAGTAGATGCTTTAGCCAATGGACTTGCGGCCGCAGCAGTTTTAATCGGAGTAGTAGTGGACCATGGTGCTAAGGTTGAGCCGGTGACGGCACAAGGTATTCTTGATGCCGTTACTAAATTAGTTAATGATTTACAACCTATTGTTACGCAACCTACAATTTCCCCTGTTACCTCTGTAGTTTCTCCTGCTAGTTTTTCTACTACTCCACCCATCGAAACCCCTGTAACTCCCCCAGAAGTTTCACCAACAGTTGACCAATCCATTATCAATCCCTAATCAAAACTAATGCCCACTTCCTTAATTGGAGGTGGGCTCTTTTTTATTTTATCCTTATAAAGTTATCGAATATTCCGAGCGTAACCGATCCGTTATCTTGAAAGAGTGTTGCAAAATATAAGTCCGTCACATTCGCTGAAGTTTTTGCAGCGGCATCACCGTAAAAATGTAAGGCATATCCTGTTATATTTGGATTTGAATTAGCCAGGACTACTAAAATAATTGCGAGTATAATTAAGAACCTTTGTGCTTTCGATAATTCTACTTCTTGTAATTCTTTAATGATTTCGTCCATGGTTGCTTACCTCTTTTGACTTAAAATTTATTAGGTAGTATGTCCCAAATCGTTGAATTTAGTCATTATTTCTCGTGGACATGATACTATTATGGTACTACAATATAGATAAAGTGTATTTGAAGGAGAGGTAAAATGGCCAACAATAAAGATAAGACATATAAACCTCATATCAAAGTGTATTTTGAAACTGATGAAGAGGTTGAGAAGATAAAAGGAGTTGCTAAAAGCCAAGGTTTATCCGCAAGTGCCTGGTTCAGAAATTGGGCATTGAAGCAGTTTAGGAAGGGTAGGAAGTAGGAATGGGAAACTTACTCCAATTAAGGCCAAAGATAAACCCTAAATTAATTCCTAAGAAAAGTGATATCGTAGAATTTATAGAGACATTGAATATATTGAGGGAATTGTACATTGAGGGTTATATCGAAGACATACTTATTCTCATAAATGGAGATGGAGATAAAACTTGTGCAGGAAATGGATTGAGCGTTCAAGATGCCAAAGAAATGTGCAGGGATTTTATAAGTAACCCTAATGAGTATATGGATTGAGAAGGAGGACTCGTAAATGCCCGTAATATGCCAATACTGCAGAAGGGATATGCAAAGAACAAAGTCATGTGACGAATTTATCATTGGGAGTAACGATGGTAAGGACTTTCATCCTATCCCGTTCGGAAAAGAAACTAGATTTGACGACTATAATCCTGTCTTTAGTGATACATGCCCTGATTGTGGCGTAAGGTTTGGAGGTTTTCATCATCCCGGATGTGATTGGGAAGAATGTCCGATATGTCATGAACAGATAATCTCTTGCTATTGCCATGAGGAGGGGGAATAAGGTGGATTTAGATCATCAATCTATTATGGAATTAATTCGTAAAGATACATATAAAGCAACACATGATGTTAAACCAACATATATGGTTAGTTCAGGAAAGGTATCTATGCCATTTACTAATGAGCATCTAGCATTTTATTGGCATAAGTATATGGAAATTCAAGGTGTTGAAACAGTTATTTATGAATTAAAAAACTATGATTGGGAAACAAATTTAGCCAATATAAAATTTCATGATACTAGTACGCCGGATGGTCAAAAGGATTTATTTCAAACCATAAGCGGTAAGTCGGTAATAAATTAATCTAGATTAAGGAGGACACCACTTGAACATGAAGGAAAATTATGAAGGTATTCACGGTCAATTCAAAAAATGCTCAATCCTGACAGATATCGAAAGCCATTATTCTAGTTCATCGGAAAAGATAGAAACAAAATGTAATCACGAATATATCAGAATGCAATATGCAGAAGAGGAATTCAAGTGTGTAAGATGTGGAATGGCAAGACCGGAGGTAGACTATGACTAAATACCAACACTACAAAGGTGGAATCTATACTCTTCTATCAACATCAGTATGGCATACTGAAACAAACGAACGATTAGCCGTGTATGAGAATTCAGAGGGTAAAACGTTTGCTAGGCCATACGATATGTTTTTCGGTAAAGTTGTTGTTGATGGTGAGGAAGTACCGAGGTTTAAGGAAATAGATAACAAAACAACTTCTAACCAAAGAGAATATCCGACACTCAAAGGAAAAGATGCAGAAGTATTTTTAAAAAGGAATGATGAACACCTTATAAAAGCTAAGTTGAGGGCTAATAACTACATGAACACCTTACTTACGAAGTATGGGAGGGAAAAGTAATTGGAATTATTCACAACTGCCTGTTCGAAATGCGCTCATCTTCTAGTCTGTAAGTATAAGGGAGAATATGCAGAACTCGTAGAGAGATTTAACTATTCTATTAATAATCCATTTATCCTTTCATTACACTGTAATTTCTTCAGAAGTGACTCTTATTCTTCCAACTATAAAGATTTTACTCCTTCAAAATTAAAGTCTGAGGTTAAATTTGCCTAATAATAATATGGGGGGATAAATTAGTATGAAATACTCAGATGATGTCATGCGTAATGTACATATGGTGCTTTCTCTCAAAGATGATGAAATAAATAAATTAACAAAAGAAGTTGGGTCACTAAAGAAGGAGATAGAAGTTTATAAAGAAGTAATTCAGAAATACGATGATATGAGAATAAGGAGAAGTATTGCAGATCTTTTGGTAGGTGGAAATCCATGAAACAACGAATAACCTCTGATACAACGGCGGTTGTAGCTTCAATGAAGCACTGGAATATGCTTTTAATAACAAGGAGTGACAAAAAACAAAAGCCTTACTCAAAAGAGCGAAGGCTTTTTCACATTCATAGGGCAAGTAGGGGTAATAACTTCAAGGCCATTAACGCCAAACCACCAATGATCATTGTATTACCCAACCTTACTGCGTTTGCGGCATCATTCTTGGGAGCTGGAATCTCTACTGGATTTGGTGTTTCATCAGGCAATTCACTGATATTATTCTTGATAATTTCGAGATATTTTTCAAAGTTATCATTGTTTTTAAAGTGATCAACGATCTCGACTTTAACTTCTTCCTTGATACCATCAACTGTTACTTCTCGTTTATAACTCAGTGTATCTTTTGGTTGTTTTACGGTTGACTTACTGCTGCCTTTAAACCTATTTCCAAGTTTAGCCGTGATGTACTTTCCAAGATTGTTTCCTAACATAGCAGCATTAATTTTATATCCTTCTGGTAGGCCAATCACTATTTGTTTATCGGGAACAATTTGACTCCACATTCCCAAACTGTAAGCCCCCATTTTAGGATTTGATTCAGAGAAGAATAGAGAGGTTTGGAGAGGGCTATTCGATGGGTAGGGATATAAGTAGTAGAGTTTTGATTCAGAGGCACTAGCAATGTTTGGCAAGCTGAGACAAGTTCCTACTAATATAAGTAGTATTGAAATTGCAAGAGTGCGCTTGATGGATGATTTGCGGAGGACTAGTAGCATATTATTTGCCCCCTTTAACTTTCTTTTTTAGATCCTCAATTAACCCATCATGATCTCGTACAGCTTTTTCTAACCAAGGAGCTAGTAAATCTTTTTCATCCTTTGGAAGTTGTTGAAAAAACTCCGCAAATTTTTCTTTTGCTAATTCTGGGTTACTACGGTAAGGATTTACAAAGAAATAATCTCTCAGATTACCGTTTTCATTAGAGATTATAATGAATTCAAAAGGTGTCAGGGGATATTTTGTAGGGATTCCGAAAGATGTAAATCCTCCCGTGGTGTCAGGAATTCTAATCTCATAATAAAGCTTGTTATCCGTAACGATAATATTATTGTTTGAATTACTTGACATCAATGAGATTGGCGAAAGAACCAGCAATGAAGCTAAAAGCAAACCGACAAGTTTAACCATCACAGGATTAGCTACTGGCATATTTATCTTCCTCCTTCAACAATAAAACCAAGTTCAATCAACCTATCTCTAATATTTAGCCTTTCGCAAATGGCGTCAATCTGTTCCTTAGGTGTAAGCCTCCAACAAAGTTTATTTATCTCAACAAATAAACCATCAATTCTATCTGGATCATTATCGTCGATTTTATCTTCAATATTTTGTTCGATGGTTTCTAATTGAGAAGTTAACCATGTGGCAAGTTCGCAAGGGGTTACGTTATATTTATTGAGAATAGCCATGATTTGATCCATATCAAACCCTCCATTTCAAATACTTCTTAACCTCGATAACAGACATTCTTTTTGTTGCTTTAGCAAGTCTGCTACCCTTCCAGCATCCATAACGGTGAATGGTTCTCGCTTTGTCCAAATCTTTTATATCGGCGTAATCAAATGTGTTAAGGCAGTCGAAACAATTGTGACCTTTATTCTGATTGCAATAATTTATATCCCATCTGCATGATCCACAAATGGATAGCTTATCAGTTTTTAAACAAGAGTGATATTCGCGGCAAATAGGACATTTCACATTATGAATAATCATTTTTGATTCAATTTCGGGAGAGATTAAGCTATTTTCCAACAAGATCAATCCTCCTCATTTCTTCAAATATCCCATCGGATCAATCGTTTTCCCTCCAACTCGAATTTCAAAATGCAAGTGCGGACCGGTTGAATTACCTGTATTTCCACTCAAACCTAATTGACTTTTGGAAAATACATGCTGACCTTTAGTAACCGTTACCTTCGATAAGTGAGCATAAAGAGTTGCCCATTGTCCTCCGTGATCAACCATTACATAGTTCCCATAAACATTATCAGAGTTAATGGCCATTACGGTTCCATCTCTAGCCGCCTTAACTGTTGTTTCTTCATTACAAGCAATATCTAAGCCGTGATTTTTATCATTATATCCTTGCGTTATTTCCCCTTTGACCGGCCATTCAAAGCGAATTGAACTTGGTCTTATTTTTTCCCATAGTGTGATTGATGGGGGATATTTTGATGCACCTGTTCCGACAATAGGGATTGATTCCTTAGCTTCAGGATATGAATTAACCGTGTCTGTAACCGATTGAACGCTATCCTTGACTTTTGAATAAGTAACACTTGCATTATGAATATCATCGAATAGTTGAGTTACGCGTGGTCCTATTGCAATTAATAAGGTTAGGATCAATGCTGACCAATAGATATATTTAAGTAGGTGTTTTCCAGCAGGAAAAGCCAATTCAACAAAGGTTCGGGTGATTACATACATAAAGGCTAATTGAGCGATCGACTTAATCATTGCCATATCCCCTTTGATGCTTGACCAGCTATTGCCATGAATTTGCTCACATACTGATAACCGATCAACGCAAAGGTTACTCCACCAATGAGCCATATTACTTTCATGAAGCGTCCCCCTTGACCTGTGATGTCTGCTATTTGTTGGCATACCCATATGAACCCTACTAATTTCAGAAGATTAAACATTAGCTTAATGGCAATTTCGGCGGCATCCATTTTAGACCAACTCCTTCTGTCTTCGTTCCTCCCTTTTTCTGAGTACAATTCGCCAACTGATTTTCTTGAGTTTGTCTAGTTGGTAGAATTCAAGCCTTACATTTTTCATTCCAGATAGTTCTCTGACTAGTTGGTTTTTGAGAGTTTCGTAAGATCCCGTTGTAACAACCATTAGGTTTAGAATCTGATCTTCGGCAAATGTCTGAAATAACTTCCTGTAATTCTTATTCCACTTGTTTCCAGACTCAAGGACTTGAAATTCTCCAAAATAGAAGATTTCTCCATATACTTTGTGTTTCATAACTCCGTAATCATCAATAATAGGAAGTGTTTTGTCCTGGTCAAAGAATTTCCTTTCCTCTGATTTGAAGTAGGTAAGTTCTTGATTATTTTGAGAGTCTAGGGACTTCATATGCCAAGCTGTATAAATCCACGCTTTTCCTAATCGATGCTGAATCTGGTCTGGACGTTTCTCGTCGTAGAGATAAAACCAATCTGGTATATCGGACCAGGACATTTTTACTCTGCGGATCAACTTATCTTTCTCTAGTCTTTGAGTGCAGCGGTGACTCATTTCGGTGCTGACGTTCCAAAACTCAAGCAAATGGATTTGTTCCTGACTTAAGCATTTTAATTGATCGAGATGAGCCAGAACCCTGAGATCGCGTTTGTGTCCTTGGACGTGGGTAGTTTGGTTCATATTCGTACACCTCGCCTTCGATGTCTGTGTAGGGGAGAGGTATTTTAGGTAGTTGGGACATAAGTTGATTAAATAACTTTGGATGTTTGTTTTCTGTCGGGAAGTATGGTGTCTGAACCTCTTCCTCAGTATCGTATTTGTATATTGCCCTGCCTGGTGTTTTGGGTATATATGCTGCTTTGTCGCTTTCGAGAATCATTTGACTGTTAATACGATCTGCCATTCGAAAGGCAATTCTGGCCTCAAATTGACTCTTATACTCCGTAAATAAGTTATTGTTTCCCCATGCCTTTGCCGAAGGACGTTGGGTTGCAGAGATACAATAAATTCCCTGTGAACGATATTTCTTAACTGATTTTAGGAGTAATTCGGCACAATATTTATCCTCTCCAACCATATCAACCTCATCAACAAGTAACACTGCATAGGGCATACTGTTTCCCTTGATTGAGTTATACTCCAAGATATCCCTGCATTTTCCGAGTTTGTTTTTGCGCTCCTTGTCTGCCTTGTCGATTAAGAACAGAAGTTTTAGGTAATCAAGTTCTTCATGAACGAAGGTTGCTCCGTAATCCTCGAAGTATTCAAACTCCTTATTTTTAGGACCTATGATTGCGACTTGAACATAATCCTTTCCAGTGATCTTATTGAGTAGTAGCAGGGTGTAAATGATTTGGTGCATGGCGGTTGATTTTCCCTTTCCCCTGAGTCCTACGATGAGCAAGGAATAGATAACGGTCAAGTCCTGTACGATGGGTCCATTTACACCTTGGCCGATCAGGATAGGAAGTTTCATGGTTTTCAAGTAGGGAGTTGGGTCGAAGGAATAGGAGTATTCTTTTTCAAGGGAAATGTTTGAAATGGTCATATATACTGCTTCACCATTGCGCTCTATCTCTGCCGATCCACCAACTGCAGTTGCAAAGTGTCCTTCCCTTGACTTGAATTCGGAATACTCGATGCCGGGGGGCAGGTGAATCACTAAAAACCAAGTTTGCTTCTTCTTCGGCCTGACTTTAATCCAATGGACAATTTCCTGAGCAGTAAACTTTTTAGGTAGGTTTGGCTTAAGATTATTTTTCTTTTCCGATGGAGAAAGTAAGGTTTTTTCGAAGATAAATGGTTTCATAGGGTATTTCTTGTAAAGTATTTCAATGGTATCCCAGACTGCCGATGGTATTTCATCGTCAGGTCCACGGTATAAAGCTCTCATGAAAGTATCTTTGAGGTTATTCACGAATTCATCATTTTGTTGCTTCATGTGTTTTTTGGTATCACTCCTTTCTCTTTCAACTTAAGTCGGATACCATCACGAATTAAATCTGATAGTTCACCTTGTTCGAGTTTCTTTTTTGGTCTTTGTTCTGCGAGTTGTTTTAATCCCTGCCTTATGTCGCGGTCCAAACGGCTCCTGAGTCTTACGCGAAGATCATTTTGCAAGTTTTACCCTCCTTTTGTGGTTAGATTGTGGAACAAATTTTCTGTTAAATTTTGCGGAGCTATAAAACTCCGCACAAAATTTTGTCCGATAGAAAGGGTATAATTGAATCCTAGAGTCGAATTATTTGATTACTATGGGTGACTCTGTGATAGATAATATTAACGATAATTAATAAAAATGCACGTACAAAAAATAAAAATAAATTAAAAAAGACCTGACTTTTTTTAGTCAGGCCAGAGGTATTCTATAGGATAAACGAGTGCTTTTGAAATTTTCTTTGCTGTCTCAAGATTTATGGATTTTCTCTCATTGACAATACGACTTAATGTAGTCTGGGATATACCTGTCATATGTGATAATTCTTCCTGAGTTATCCCTCTCCTTTTCATAATTTCCTTGATTCTATTCAATTTTTCATCACCGAGGAAATTATTTCCACGCAAATTTCGTAATTCCTTCTGACAAAAAACGAGTAAAAATACTGCCAATACTAAGTTAATATTACCTTTCGTTAATATAATTTTTTTCGTCAATATGCCTAATTTTTTGCGATTTCGACACGTGATATATAATATACTTCACGTAACGAAATTAATTACAATAAAGGACTAAAGACCTATTGTAAAATAGGAAATTATTCCTATGGGTAGCAAGCGAAGGAGATGAATTGACCCACTAAAGACAGAATATCATAACGTATATTACTATTGAGGGATCATATGCACAAAGAAAGGAAGTCCGAATCCAGGGCATTGAGCTTCGGACTTCCCCTACAGAAAACAACCTCCGAAAAGGTGTCTTGTCAGCTTCATTTTACATCATTGGATACCTTTCGGCAAGGTATGAAAGAAGGTTTAAGGTAAATGTTTAACCTTATGATTACCTTAAGGACAGCAAGGGAATTGAATGGTTACACAATTGAAGAAGTCGCAGAGTTTTGCGATTTAACCATTGGGGAATATGAAGAAATTGAAAAAGATCCAAGTAACTTCTCACTAAGAATAATCTCTACCATAGCAAACCTATATGGGGTATCATTGAAATACATCTATGCTGGAACTGAAAATGATTGTGTTTCGCACAATAAATCACGCAAAATTGGAAACGATGTTTGACCACAGAATGACCACATAATGACCACGCAACCAAGTAAATATTACGATATTTCGTTAAGTATGTTACACCTTCATATTTAAAATTATCACATTTCATGCACACTTATCGCATATAATAAAAGATGTTACACGAAATTTCGTAATAATAACCTCATGGGCGGCATGATGTAACGTTGACCAAAAAGGTAGACGTACCAATGGTTAGACGCTATGATGTTGCGCATTGACCACTTTTTGACCACATAAAGAAGATATTTTTAGAGGTTTCTCATGAGTTCGCTGAACTTTTGAGAAGCCTCTTTTTTCATTGTCTTTGTTACGTGCAAGTATACCCTTCTGGTTATTTCATCGTCAGAGTGTCCTAACCTTTCCATAATTTCTTCTAGGCCAACTCTTGCTTCAGCTAATAACGATGTATGGGTGTGTCTTAATGAGTGGGGAGTTAAGTTTGTATTTAGTCCTGCAAGTTTAAGCAATCTATTCATTCGATTTTCGATCTTCTTGATATATATTGGATAACCATAATTCTTTTCGGTCATAGAAAATATAAAATCTTTATCGTGGTAAACTTTCCTGTGTTCCATTTTTACAATCTTTTGGCGAGATTGGTGTAATTCTAGTTCGGCTAAGACAATAGCATCTATTTCTATTATCCGAATGGAACTCTTTGTCTTCGGGGGTAGTAATTGATATTTTCTGATGTTGTTTTTCGGATTGTAATAAGTTTTAGTGATACTTATTGTCTGGTTCTCGAAATCAATATCTTTCCATTTCAAAGCACATAATTCTCCGGCCCTCATACCGGTATAAGCTAAAGTAAGGAAAATTATATAGTCCATTTCAAATCCATTTTCTTTTGCCATTTTTAAAAATGAAGATAGTTCATCTTTTTCAAGATATTCTGGCACTTCTGTCTCGGATTCTATTTCATCAACTGTTTTTTGGGTTCTAGGTATTATTGCGTATTGAGTAGGATCTACTTTTATATAACCCAATTCAACGGCCTTTTTAAAGATCATTCTTCCAGTACAATGAATACCTTCAAGCGTAGTGTGTGCAAGCCCTTTATCTTTAAGGTCATTCAAAGCGGATTGATATAACTTTCGGGTAATATTTTTCATCTTATATTTTGCGAAGTAAGCTAAGAGTCTCCCTGACTCATGCTCCCTAACCCTTACGGTACTTACTTTAACTCTTCCTGTTGCTTGGTATAATCCGAGCCATTCTCCTTTAAAATCTTCAAAAGTTATTTCTGCTTCTTTCACATAGGTACCCTGGTCTAACTCATTCATTAGCACGGCTGCAGCAAGCTGTGCTTCTTTTTTTGTCTTAAATCCCCCCTTGCTTCGCTGGTCCCTATCTCCTGTATCTGGTTTTATTCCTACGTCAATTGTGTAGTACCACGTTTTGCCACGTTTTCTGTAATATCCCTTCATGTCGCAAATTACTCCTTTTGGGAATCCAAATTTATTTAACTACTCTAAAAATACCTTCGCTGTCTCCTGATCTCAAACAATCTGAATCAGTTAATAACTTTTCATTCAGATATAATTGCAACCTCTTGATTCCATAATCATTAAGAAGCTCGATTCCACTTATTTTCTCGATGATGGAATCATGCGTTTCTTTAATAGTGCCAACTTTTCCTGTTGCCAGGTAATCAACGGTTACGCCAAAATAATCAGCCAACTTAACGGCACTCTCAAATTTAATATCTTTTAGTTTCTTTTTAATGATGCTATCCACTGTTGTATAAGGCATTTCCGTATCTCTTGCAATGTCTGATATTTTAACTTTCTTTTCATCTACCAACTTTTGAAATACTTCCCAAAGTTCCAAGGTTTTTTCGCACCTCCGTTTCCTGTTTCAATATAAAGGCTCTACTAACGCCATTATATATTATCTACGAAAATTAGTAAATCTATACTTGACCTTCTACGAAATATCGTGTAATATATAATCAAGTTACGAAACATCGTAACAATGAAGGGAAGTGAATTCGAAATGTTTTACCCAACTTTCAAGGCAGAAGTTGCTAGAAGGGGATTAAAACCGGTGGATGTTGTTATGGATGCCTTGAAATGTTCTCAAAAAACCGCACACAACAAAGTAACCGGTACAACGTCAATTACATTAGTTGAAACAACTATCATCCGAGACAAGTATTTCCCCAAGATGACCCTAGATGATTTATTTCTACCTATCGAAGTATCCACAGAAGAGGACGTGCAATCTTATGGATAATCTTCCAGAAATACTTACAGCGAAGCACATAGCATCGTACTTAGGGATATCACGAAGGCGTGTTTATGAATTATTTCAAACTCTTCCCAAGGCTGGGGGAATTCCAAACTTTAGTATCGGTGCTTCTAAGAGGGTTGAGAAGAAAGACTTCATTAAATGGATTAGTGATTGTAAGAAAAGGTAAAAAAACTAGCAAGGTGGTTTTAGTGAAGAATAAATTTCTAATCCTTGGAGATGTAACTGTAATTTTTCTTCAAAAAGTAAGGGGCAAACAATTGAGGACCATTATTGACACAGTTGACTTGCCGAGAGCGCAAGAATTTCCTCATACGTGGACAGCGGGAATTAAGGATCATTATGTTAGGGGTAAATTTCAAGAACCAAGAAATGGGAGAAAAAATCCTCCTATTCAGACGGTATCTCTTCATCGTTGGATAACGAACGCTTCTTCAGGTCTTCAAGTTGACCACAAAAACCATATACCACTTGATAATAGGCGATCTGAAAATTTAAGAATTGGTACTCAGTCGCTTAATCAACAAAATAGAAAAGAAGCTTATTGTAAAAGCGGTTATAGGGGAGTTTATCCCAAGGGCAATAAATGGAAAGTGGAAATCATGGTTCAAGGCAAAAGATTTTATCTCGGTATCTATGGCGATAAAAAATTCGCAGCACAAGTAGCATCCGAGGCAAGAGCAGCGTGTATGCCGTTCACCCAAGAAATCTTAATTAGTTAGGGCCATGAAATCTATATCGAACCATCTGAAGGTCAACTTAATAACTTTGCATCCAAGCTAGTCAAATAGCCTTTTATTTAAAGGAAAAGTAGGACAATCCATATTTCCAAGCTATCTAGGTCAAGCCTGACAATCTATCACAAAGGGGAGATATATAAGGAGGAATGAGCATGATCAAGGTTCTCGTGAACAAATCAAGAGAGAGTTTAAGTTTTGCCATTGGTTTTGTTGTAATAACTTTTCTAGTCATCGGCATTATGGCTCGTCCATTCATCTTGAAGTAGGAGGTTATTTATATGGCAAAAACTCTTTCATTTCCAACGATTGATGATCGCAAAAATGTTCATGGTTTAATCAATCTCTATTCTCTTAATAAAATTAGCCGGGACGATTTTATGCGGTTTGTAGCTAACATTATTAGTAAGTACAAAATTGGTAGCTTTCCGGTGTTCGGTTACTCGGTCAAAATCCTCCAATGGTACAAAGATGTTCCTGTAATAGCTATCAAGTCGGACATAATCGCTGATGTTTGCCCAAGTTGTGGTTCTGGAACAAATGAGGCTCGGTACTTACGGACGGAAAAGGAAAATTTTGATCTTGATTACGATGTTATAAGTCTTAATTGTCTTGGTTGTGGTTGCGTTTATGCTGCAAAAGGGGAAAATCATCGGACAAATAAAAAAATGAAGGTCGAGGTAATTAAATGAATAATCCAGCTAACGAAATCAGTCTCTCCGCTAAGAAAGCAGGTCTATCCTACTGGTCCTACATGGCTAAGAAGTATCCTAATCGTGTACAATCCTACATTTGGGCACCAAAAGCGAAAAAGTTAACAAGGAAAGAACGTTCTGAAATCATGGGAGATATCTTAAGTCGGATGCATGGAAAAATGGGGCTCAAGTTTTTGTCTGGTATTCGTAATCTGATTAGCGGCAGAGGGGCGTATTAAGTTGAGGATCGATATTGGACCTAATCACTGTCTAACCTCAGACAGTTCCCAAGTAATAATCAATGAAAAAAGTGTGAACAAGAAAGTTGACTCAGAGAACTTCGGCAAGGAAGTTTTAAGACCAATCGGTTATGTCAGGACTCTACGGCAAGCTTATTACTTCTTACTCCATAGGAAACTAAGGGAATCTGATGCAAATGGTTTTAAGGAAGTCTTGGCAGAATTATTACGGATCGAAAAAGAACTTAAGGAATCTATTCGTATCTAACGGAGTTGATACAAAATTAGCATTCTAACATACGAAGATGTTCACAGAATGTACATTGTCGATGGTAGGTCTGATTCGGAAATTGCTAAACATTTTGGAATTGATCGAACGGCTGTTGTTCACTTCAGAAAATATCACGACATTCCAACTAGAATTTATACTGGGGAAACTGGCGAGGGGATTGTCGCATTTGAACTACAGAAAAACGATTTTGTTGTAGTCAATATGAATCTTCGATCAAAAATTCATCCATTTGACTTACTGGTTAACGGAAAGGTTCGCATCGATGTAAAGTCAGCGATTATGTATCAAGGATCTTGGAAATTCAACTTTGGACAGAAACCACAGTCTGGAATTATTGAAAGTGATCATTACATTCGTCTTCCTAACGGTAGAATGAAGAAGCTTTTTAGTACAGTTTGTGATTTCTTGATTCTATGTTGCATTCACGATGATAATCATTTCTTATTTGTTTTGCCAACCTCTGTAATACCCGATACCCAACAGACAATTGCTATTTATTCTTCTGGGGTGGGTAAATGGTGGGAATGGAAAGATAGGTTTGATCTTATCTGGGGGGTGATTAGAAATCAATCATACTCAGGCAATATTTCTAGGTCATGCGATTCCAATGTTAATAGTCCTTCAAATTTTAATGGAGATTTATGTCTTGCAAAAGAAAATGGACCGAAAGCTCGGCAAAGCTAACGGACCAAAAGAAAATTAACTCACTAAAGATTATAGCTCAACCGTTGTAATTATTCCATATCTACAGAGAGGGGATATTTATGAACGTTGACAAAAGGCGAAAGGCTGAATGTTTTACTTTTGATTGCAAATATGCGGAAACACGTTGCATTGTTTTTCACGGTAACGATTGCGTTAAATTAGGCGGCAATAAAATACCGGTCATGCGAAGTCTAGGTAATCCTAAGCCAAAATCAGAAAAGCCATCATTGATTAAGCCAAAGTTTGTAAATCTAGAAGGTTGGGACATTGAAAGTATTTTAAGGAGTGAGGTTGATTATGCGTAAAAGTACAGGTTTGGTCAGAAGAATAGATGATCTTGGTAGGGTAGTAATACCCATGGAAATTCGTAAGTCTTTTGGCATTGAGGATAAAGATCCCATGGAAATTTTCACGGATGAAAACGGAGAAATCACTCTTCGCAAGTACGAACCTGGCTGCTCCTTCTGCGGGAATACAGAACATCTACTCCAACACAAAGGAAAAATGGTTTGCGTAGATTGCGTAAACATACTTGCCCCTTTTGCCACAACCGCTAAGTAGGTGATCGGATGGAGTCATACCACTTGTCCTATAGTCCATTTCTTAAATTTCTAGAAACATGCGAGGGATGCATTGTCGGATCAATACACCAAAAACAATGCAGATTTTCTGCCAGATGTGAAATTGCAGAATCATTGCAGCAGAGAGGGTTGGTAACTAATTCAGAAGATCTTGTTAGGTATGTTCATTGTCGTGACATTGATCGCTATAAGTCCGAGAGAGGTTATTGCCCCAATATTACCAAAGTCGATGGCGTTGGACCTTGTGAAATCGAATAGGCCAGTGGTTGTTAGTCGAAGTTTACCCAAGCCTAGGGTTGAAAAACGAGTGATGAGGGTTACGGCTTATTCTCCCATCGACAAAGGCATGAATGGGCTAAAGATTACAGCAAGCGGAGAAAAGGCGGTTGAGGGTCGGACGGTTGCGGCAGATATGAAATATTCTTTTGGAACACAGATTTATATCCCTGTCTTGGAAAAGAACCTAGTTATTACTGATCGTGGTGGAGCGATTAAGGGAGATAGACTTGATCTTTATTTTGATAGTCGAAGGGATGCTATAGCGTTTGGCGT
Organism: Bacillota bacterium; assembly: GCA_030706025.1. Classification (GTDB taxonomy): domain Bacteria; phylum Bacillota; class Desulfitobacteriia; order Desulfitobacteriales; family Desulfitobacteriaceae; genus Desulfosporosinus. The sequence goes on from JAUZPJ010000001.1 coordinate 37,392, forward strand.
GCAGTATCTTGAGGTGTTTATTAAAAAGTGAAGGGTGGATTTAGTTATGCATGCAAGAGAATTGATTGGTAAAAAGGCAATTAGAACTGGTCCGGTTGACTATGGCAATGGTCGTAAGGATTTTTCATATACAACTGATGGCCTTTTTATCTTGGCGGTTACAGGATCGCACATTGTTTATGAGCACTGTGATAGCTTTTTAGAGGGCAAAAGATCAATCCTTGATAATCGCTGGCTTGATGAAAATTGGGGCGATTACGATGAGTTGATGCGTTTGGCCGATGAAACAAAAACGGATTGCAAAATACATTCCCTGAGTTTGGTTCAGCGTGAATATCAGCCCGAAATTGAGCAGCCCGAATCTCGGGATATTGATCATAGTCCTGAAAGTGATGAAACTCCACAAGTTGTTCATGATAAAGAAGTGTCTGACGAGGGGGATAAGCTTTGAAACATGGCAAAAAACCTTCGCTTAAACAACGTCAACGCATTAAAGCTCACGGCCTAAACCCCAAAGAATGGATGGTATGTAAAGACTGTTCGAATTGTTTCGAAATTGTTCAACGGGATACAGGGGAAGTTAAAAAATTGAAAACTAGAGAGGAGAATTCACTTGGATAAGCCAGATAAATTCCAAATTGAAGTTTATAATGCCCTCCGAGAATTGGGCATTCCAGCACATGTCAAGGGTTATGAATTTTTGAAGACAGCCATGAACTACCTTCGTAACAATCCAAACGCTATCTATTCCATTACCAAAGAGCTTTATCCGGAAGTCGCAAAGATGCACGGGGAGAATGTCAAGTCATCCCATGTCGAGAGAGGAATTCGTACTGCACTTGGTTTGAGCAGGGCTAATGATGACAAATGGTATAGCGTGATGGGTAAGGTTGGTCCGATGCCAAACGGTGAATTCCTTGCGACACTTAATGAAAGCATTAAGGTTAAGATGGCTATGGAAGAGGTGGAGAAGAAAAATGAGCAAAATTAAGCGTTTGGAAATCAAAAATTACCTTGGCATTTCGGAGTTTTCCTTTGATTTTGGAAAAGTAAATTTTCTTACCGGAAGAACTGGCGAGGGCAAAACCTCAATCATTGAATCACTAGAAAAAGCTTTTACTAATAAGTCGCGTAGAACTGAAGTCATTCGGCATGGTGAGGATGAAGCTAGGATTTACGTCCAAACGGATGATGGGTTGGAGATTGAACGCAAGATCAGATCTGATAAAGGAGATTACCTGAGAGTCAGAAAGTCGGGCCAGAGCGTTCCTTCAACTCAAGGATTTCTAAATAAGTTCATTAGTGGAGAAGTATTTCGTCCTTTAGAATTCGTGAAAAAATCCTCTGAGGATCAAGCAAAAATTATCCTCAATATGCTTGATATCCCCTGGTCAACGAATGACATTCAGACTTGGTTTGGGGAATTGCCGGGAGTTAACTACGAGGCACATATCCTACAAGTTTTAAAGCAAATCGAAAGCCTTTACTATACACAGCGCGAGGCCGTTAATCGGGAAATTAAGGTTCTGGAAGCTCAAGTTTCTGGAATCAGAAACGAGTTGCCGCCTAACTATGACGGTGAAGAGTGGAGGTCCAAGAAGGTTTCGGAGTATTACGGAAAGGTTGCTCAAGCCGAAGAAGTTAACCGTAAGATTACTGCTGCCAAAAACCTGATTGAAGGTTTGGAGGAAAGAATTGCTACCCTTAAGGCCGAAGCTGAAGCAGATAAACAATCCAAGAAAAATGCTTTTGACCGGCAGAGGGCAGATGTTCGGGAGTTTATTCAGTTCATCAATCAAAAGGTTGAAAAGGCAGAAACGGTTATTGCAGGGGTTGGAGAAAGGTTGGCGGCATCAGAAAAAGACATAGGCCAAAAGTTCGAACTCGACGTTGAAAAGGCTAATTCCGAGTATCAAATGAAGTTGCAAGAACTAAAGGAACTGCATGAAATGAAACTTCAAAGCTTGAGAAATAATGCAGAAATTGCTTCACGTGAGGCTAAAGCATTTCTTGATCAAGAGGTTTCCAAGGCCCAAAGCGATATTTCTAACTGCAAAAACTCCTTAACTGCTAAAGAGCAAGAACTCCTAAATATTGACACTCTTGAAGAACAGGCACTTGCTTCTATAGACGAAAACACCAACCAGCGCATTGAAACAGAAAGTGCCAAAGCTGGTAATGCCAAAGAGGATTCAGAGAAGAAACTTATTGACATTGACCCACTTCAGGCCGTTGCCGAAAAAGTTGCCCATATGCAAAGTTTCCTACGTGAATTTGACCGCATGGACGATATGATCAAAACAAAGATAGCTCCCAAGCAAGAACTCTCTCAAACCCTCACAGCTCGCATTGAAACGGCGCGAACAATGCCTATGGAATTATTGAAAACGGCTGCAGTACCTATTCCGGAAATTGCGGTTGATGGAAACGGTAAGATCCGCATAGGTGGTACTTTGTTGGATGGGCTTTCCGAAGGTGAACAACTTGATTTGGCTCTAAGGGTTGCCAAGGCACAAGCAGGAGAATTAAAGCTAATTTGCATTGATGGAATAAGTAAGATTAATCCGTCTAATCGCAAGTGGCTGGAAGATGAAATGCTTGTCGATGAGTATCAATATTACATCTTGGATACCACAGACCAGGATTTAACCGTAAAGATCGAGGGGGAGATTTAATGCCTATCGGGTTGAGAACTTGCACCTTCGAGGGTAAAAAACATTACTTCCATATGTGGTTTCAAGAGGGTGGATTCGATAGCAGAAATTCTGCTGTGATGGATGGAAGTATTGATATTGGAGCTATTCTTGAGGATGAAAACGGCAATATCCAAAAGGTTTGGAAGATAAACGAAATTAAGTTTGATGTGGAGGAAAAACAATGAGTAATGAATTCGAATTAGCCCTAAAACAAGCTGTACCGGCAACGCAAAACGCTGCTATTCAGACCACGAACGGACGTTATAATCAGGAAATCCAAGGCATGATATTTATGGCCAAGCAATACCCCAGGGATCAATTCGCAGCCTATCAAAGAATCAAGCAAGCTTGTGAACGTAAATCTTTGGCCATGATTGCATCTTATGAATACCCAAGAGGCGGTCAAAAAGTAACCGGACCGTCAATTAGATTGGCTGAGGTTGTGGCTCAAAACTGGGGTAACATGACGTATGGTGTGACCGAACTTGAGCAGAAAAACGGTGAATCAACTTGCATGGCCTATGCTTGGGATCTGGAAACGAATGTTCGCTCAGAAAAAATTTTCACAGTGAAGCATGAACGCAAGGCAAGGGGAGCAATGCAAAAGCTGGATGATTCACGCGACATTTATGAATTGGTTGCGAATATGGGAGCAAGACGGCAAAGAGCTTGTATTCTGGCAGTAATTCCTAAGGATGTCATTGACGCTGCGGTTGAAGAATGCGACAAGACTTTAGCTGGTAAAAATACGGAGCCAATTATTGACCGGTTGAAAAAGATGTTCGATGCATTTAAGGCGTTCGGAGTTACTAGGGAAATGATCGAAAAGCGTGTTGGGGTTGGTATCGATAGCTTTACCGAGAAGGATTTAATTGGATTAATTAAGGTTTATAACAGCTTGAAGGATGGAATAGGCAAGCGTGAGGACTTCTTTGAAGCGGACAAGCCACAACAAGGAAACGATGCCTTAGCTGAAGAGTTTAAGAAGCAACAAGAATCTAATAAGGCCCCTACGGATGGATTATTCAATCAAGATGCTAGTAAGGCACTGGACGCTGAATTAGCGGCTAAGGAGGAAAAGAATGTTAGTTCTAAACAGAAGTAACTACCATTCCCTCCTTGCTAATCAGGACTATATGAGCAGAGGGCAATATCTAGATTTCCTAACCTGTGAAGCTCAAGCATTAGCAAAAGTTAAGGGTGAATGGATTGAGGAACCTTCGGACGCTCTGTTAGTCGGTCAATACGTACACACATTCAATGATGGGACAAGGCCAGAATTCATTTCCCTTCATCCAGAAATGTTTAAGAAAGATGGAGGGTTAAAAGCTCCATTTGTTGTGGCAGATAAGATGATTGCTACCCTTCAGGCAGATCCATTTGCTATGTATGTGTTAGAAGGACAAAAAGAAGTTATCTTTACTGCCGAGCTATTTGGTTGCTGGTGGAAGGTAATGATCGACTCCCATAACATCGAGAAACGCAGAAACGTTGATCTTAAAACTACTAGGAGCATTACGGATCATGCATGGAGTGAAGAAATTCGAGAGAAGGTTAGCTTCGTTGAGAAATACAACTATATGACTCAAGCAGCCCTCTACTCGGAAATTGAGCGCATAGCAAACAGTAGACCTCTGGAAGATTGGCTTGATTTCTACATCGTTGCGGTATCGAAGCAAGACGTACCTGATAAGGAAGTTATTAGCATGGTTGATCCTGAACGCTACAAGATTGAGTTGATTAATATTAGGTCAAACATGCCAAGAATTTTGGCGGTTAAGTCGGGGCAGGCAGAGCCGGAGCATTGTGGACATTGTGATTATTGCAGATCACAAAAACAACTTACAAGGGCAATTCATTACAGTGAACTTTAAGAAAAAGGTGACAGATAGAGTTAATTTAAGGGGGCTACTTAATTGCTTAATCGTGTAGTTTTAATCGGAAGATTGACGAAGGACCCCGAATTGCGTTATACCCCTACCGGGGTAGCGGTAACTAATTTTACATTAGCGATTGATCGCAATTACAAAAACGCTCAAGGAGAGCGAGAAACAGACTTTATTCCCTGCGTAGTTTATCGTCAACTTGCGGAATTCACCGCTAATTATTTAGCAAAAGGAAAAATGGCGGCAGTGGATGGTCGAATTCAGGTTAGATCGTTCACCACAGATGATGGTCAGAAACGATGGGTTACTGAGGTTGTAGCTGATCAAGTTCATTTATTGAGTCCTAAGGATAGTGGAGGTCAAGAATCTTCTGCTCCGAGTGGATCAAGATCTCTAGGCCGCGAAGTTTCGCTAGATGATGATATTCCCTTCTAGGATTCGTTAATCAGAAAGGATGAGCTAAATGAGTAATATGATAAATCTTGGTATAAGTGAGGACATGGTTAAGCCAATCCTTGAAAAACAAATACAGGCAGCCATTCTTGCGAATATGGGTAATCCGGAAGAATTAATAAGAAACGTTGTCTCTACGGCATTGAGGCAAAAGGTTGATAAGGATGGAAAAGTATCTTCTTATTCCTCAGACAATAGATACGATTACCTAGACGTTTTAGTTGGGAAAACCATCAGGAAGGCAGCGGAGGATTCCTTGACGGAATGGCTTAAAGAAAACTCTCAAATGGTCAAAGCATTAGTTATTCAAGAAATGAATAAGCCAGAACGTCAGAATAGTCTTGTTGGGGCATTTGCTAAATCTGTTGAGGATTCTCTCAAATGTTCTTGGAGGTTCAATTGTGATGTGAGGTTCGATAAAATCGATGATTAGGTCGCAATAATTAGTTAGTTTTGGCTCGAATAACCGTACTCCGTTTCGGGTGCACACGGAACAATCATTCTCATTCTGGCCATTTCATATAAACCAAAAATAATAAATAAGGACGTGAAGATAAATGGTACAAACCCGTAAAGTCAATCTTCTTGAATTGGCTAAAGGAGCAATCATGGAACAAGTGGATAATGAATCAGCAAAGATTCTCTCGAACATTCTTGATCCTAACACTGATGCCACGAAAGCAAGAAAACTCACGATTACTGTTACCTTTAAATCCGATGATAAGCGCGAATTTATCTCTTGTGAAGCGCAAGCTAAATCGACGATTGCACCAGTGATGCCCATTACCACAAAGCTTCTTGTTGAACAGGATATGGAGGGTAATCCGCGGGCTATGGAAATAACTCGTGACGATCCAAATCAAGTACACATGTTTGAGGAAACCGAACCTGAAGTTAATGTATTGCAATTAAGGAGCGTGAAGTAAACCATGATTAAAGCAGCACTTCAATATGTTATGTCCTTCCGTGATACCGAGATAACCGAACATAACGGCTATAAATATGCCAATCAGTTTCCAAGGTTACGATTAAACCGATTGTTAAACTGGCTCCTTATAGAACTTTTGTTGAGGTTGAACAACCGGAAAGTGAATTCTTGCTTCGATTGCGTAAGGGACCAGACGCAGCACTCTTTGAGGCTGATGGTGGAGCGTGGAAGTTGGCAGCGCGAAAGAGTATCAAGCAGTATTTCGAGCAAACTCTTGGTGATTTAGTCTTATCTGGCAAGGTTATTGTTACTGAGTAATGGAGGGCATCAAATTGAACAGATTGAGTGAATGTGCGATCTCAGCTCCAAAACAAATGTCTATTTTGGAAAATGAAATTGGTCTTCTTAGAGGTGAGGTCTTAAGAATAGGCCAACTTTCCGATAATATTTCCCATATCTTACGGCCTCCTTCTCCAATTGAACCTTGTGAAACTCAACAACAGGCTTTGACGGTGGCTGATTCTTTAAGAGATATTCGTACTATTGCAGAAATTGCAAGATCAAATTTTGAGTCAATTTCTATTTGCCTTGAAGAACAATTGGGCAGCTTGAAACTTGAGTATTAATTAAATTAAACACCTGACATCATTGGGGCCAATTACATAACTTTAGGGCCCCTTTAATTTAACTTGGAGGTAATGTCGATGCAAGAATGTTCTCTTAAAAATAAATGCCGTAGATCTTTTTGTGATGATTGCGATATTGCACAAGCATTGGCAGAAGCAGAAAAACAGCCATCAACCTATGTCACTGCTAAACTTACAGATGAGCAATTCAACTGGCTGTTAAAAAGAGATTGCATAAAAGTCGAGAAGTCCTATCATTTCTTACCCAACAATGCTTCTATTTGGTTTTGGATCGCGGTTGCTGTTATATCGGTTTTTGGGATTATTTATAACCATTGAAGGTGATTAAATGACCAAGGGATGGATCAGTATTCATAGAAAACTCCAATGCCATTGGTTATGGGATGATAGGCCATTTAGTAAAGGCCAAGCATGGGTTGATTTACTATTATTGGCCAATCATGAGGATAATAAATTTCTCCTTGGTGGTCAGCTTGTGGATGCAAAAAAAGGTGACGTGATAACAAGTGAACACAAATTAATGGCTAGGTGGGGATGGTCCAAAACAAAGGTACGGTCTTTTCTTGAATTACTCGAAAAAGAGTCAATGATCGTTAAGAAAACTGATAAAAAAAAGACCTCTCTGAGCCTAGTAAACTACAGTGTTTGGCAGGATTCGCAAACCACAAAAGAACCACTGAAAGACCACTCAGAGACCACTGAAAGACCACTGAAAGACCCAATCAATAACTCTAATAACAATAATAATTCAAATAATAATATATCTTCTCGTCAGCAAAACAAGTTTGCGGACAATTCGATTGAGTTATTTCTAGCATGTGAACTTTACAATTTGATCCTTATCAACAATCCAAATGCCAAGGAACCAAACTTTCAATCATGGGCAGCGGACATTGATAAAATGATTCGGATTGATAAACGATCAGAAGAGGATATTAGGACTCTGATTTCTTGGAGCCAGAAAGATAATTTCTGGAAAGGAAATATTCTTTCGGCGGCAGCACTCAGGAAACAGTTTGATAAGCTGACGGTACAAATGAAAACAAGGTCAGTACAGAGCAATAAAACAACTCCAAATTTCGGAACAAATAGAGCACCGGAAAAAAGCGGAAAGTACGAAGGGTTTTATCTTTAAGGAAACGTGGTGTGTATATGAACCCGGAGGAATTTTGGAATTGGGTTGATTATGTTTATGAAATTTATGGCAAAGATGTAGCCTGGCCATGCAGTAAACAATACTACTGGGAAGCGTTTAGGGGATTAACATTTGCCAAATTAAAGATAGCAACAGATATTTTATACAAATCAAACTCGACAACTTATGTTGCAAATGATAAAAGACAAGCGCGTTGGTTAGTGACTTTACTTCCGGTAATTAATGATTTTGAAATAGTTTTTAAAGCGATTGAACATTAAGATTTAGGACACAGAATTGAGGGGTTTAAAGTGATAGATTACAAGGATTATCAATTTGATACGCATGAACTAATGGAACAACTCAAGAAAGAAACCGAAAAAGTATTTGATCCAAACAATCAATCAGAAGAGTATCAAAACTTCTTCAAAAAAGTAAATGGGTTAATCAATGAAATCCAAAACAAGCTGAACTAAGGAGTGAAGAATGACGCGACCTTTAAACTTTGATGAAGAGATAGCTCTAAAACTCTATCACGAACTAAAATCAGACCGTGAAATAGGCGCAGTAGTAGGCAAGAGCTCAAACACTATCGCATTATGGCGAAACCGAAGAAATCTGCCAAGCCTAACAATTGATAAGCGAACCGGAATGAATTATCAAGTCGGATGTAATTTTCGCAAAGTCCTAACTCCACAACAAGCTGTAGAAATGGACCGTTTTCTCCAGGCATTATCTTGGGCAGCACGACAGGCCATTGAGGTTGGAGTAAAACCGGACATTAATAATTTCATCAATCGTTGGTCTGGCCGAGGAAGGAACGTGGAAGAACAAAAGTTCAAACACAAAATGGTCATGAGAAAGATTAGGGACAGAAAGAAATCGGTTATTCAAGGAGGATAGACCCACATGGGGAAACGCACATATGGAACAATCCTCATCGATAAATTAGCACGAGAAAAAACAAAACCAGAAAAAACTCCATGTGTCAGATATTTTATCGATGAAAATGGAGAGGCGATAACCAAGCCAGAGATATTTAATCCTGACAAATCGGCACTCTTGAAGGGTGAAGAATACTGGAAGGCGGGAGAAAGCTTGAAAGGTAATCCAAACGCGGTTATTAACAAGCCGACTAAGCAACAGTTGGCTGAAGATATTAAAACAATGAGCAATCAGGAAATAGCTGATAAGTATCAAATGGGAAAATCAACAATTGCTCGTTACCTCAGCGACTATGGCCTTAAACGAGATGAGGAATATTTTAAAAAGTTAAGGTCTGGGGAGAAGGGCGATTCATCTCCAAAAGTTGAGCATAACGAAATAACCAATTCGTCAACAGAGGGCGTATTAGATGCATCAAGGGGTAGTGTTAATACACCTGAGTATGATTGTGCCAAAAGGGATAATCAGGAGGTAGAGAAGACTGTTTTAATAACCAAAGAACAGATTAAAGATGAAATTAAGGAACGTAAGTGTTTTGGTAATTATTCCCTGAACACTGATTGCACAGATTTGGATTGCGATAGGATGGAGGAATGTTACCTCACTGAAAACCCTCCCGAAGAAACTAAGGATGATCTACCTTTTACCGATGATACAGAAAAAAATATTCTTAATGGATTAGTTGAATCTGAACCGGCTTGGAATGTTAATGCCAGGAGATACATTCTTGAACCAATCAAGAAACCTTTCGGCGAGGAATTAAACGATGAGGATATTTGGGCCTACGTTGGTGAGTGCATCGAGGAACTTAGGATTCGGGCTAGGCGAAGGGCTGAAAAAGAAGTCATGGATAGATTATTGGTCATGACGGGATCATTCTCTATGGAGGAGTTGAGTAAATAATGGCTTGGCACGATGAATATCCACATTCAGTTTTCGCCTCTGTTTTACTCCTAGATGGAAAAATAGAAAACTGGAAGATTGGCGGACATCCTAAAAAACATGCTGGCGATTGGAGCAACTTCTGGAAGTTGGATAGGATCAATGACTATACCGTGGAACACACGGAGTTCATAGTAAATAACCAGAAGGAACATAATGAATCATTTGAAAGGTTAGCTCCCGAATGGTTTAAGAAATGGCAAATAGCAAGTGAATTTATAGGGAGTAAGCCTTATAGGGAAGATGTTAAGAGATTGATAAAGGATGAGATATTGGTGATGGAACCAGGGAGAGAATTGGATGCGTTAGTAGCCGAAAAGGTTATGGAATGGGAACTTTGGAATAATCAATGGTCGGATAAAGAAAAGAATTTAATTGCTCCGTCTGACCTATGGAGTCCGTCAACCGACATATCAGCAGCATGGGAAGTAGTTAAAAAGTTAACCGAACTAGGAAAGACGGTAGAGATTAATGCTTTCGCTTCTGGAAGAGTTGTAGTACGTGTTATAGGTAAATTCCAAAAGGATGTTTTTAATTCCGCACCAGAGGCAATCTGCAAAGCCGCATTGTTGGCCGTGGGGGTGATATAGCGGTGATAATCATCGGTATTGATCCTAGCCTTACATCTACAGGAATTTGCGTAATGAGTGAACATGGTCAAGTTATTGAGTCTCAAGCTATTCAGCCAAAAAATAAAGGACCAGAGAGGTTGGCGTTATTTAGGCAATCACTTGTAAATCTAATATCCCTAAGAAGCAATGTTCATGCCTTTATTGAAGGGTATGCTTTCGGGGCTAATAACCAAAGAGAAGCATTAGGGGAATTAGGTGGGGTTTTGAGATTAACGCTATATGATCAAAATGCAAACATGGTAATAATTCAGCCTACAGCACTAAAGAAATTCGCAACAGGAAAAGGAAATGCTGACAAAATCGCTATGGCTGTAGCTCTCGAAAAGCAGTTTCAACTTGAATATCCAACTTCAGACCAAACAGATGCTTTTTGGTTAGCAACATTTGGTAGATCCTACCTTGGATTAATGCCAAATCTTGCTAAGGAACGATTGGAAATTATCGATGGCATAAAGAATCCAAAAGTTAAGAAAAAGAAGGCGAAAAAAGATGAATGAGCCAAAGAAAATTAAAAACTGCACGAATTGTCCGGCTAAATATATGCATGTAACTGAAAGACCATGTCGTAATTGCAAGCCTTGTGGTAAGGGGGTAGCGACGAATGGATAAGAGTTGTTTAAATTGTAAAAATATAGATTCCAAAGAATGCCCAGAATGCTTTAAACAAGATGATTACATTAACTGGGATCTTAAAATAAATCCTATTCCCGTCAAGCTCATAAACACCGATGATCCTCAATTCATGCCATCACGGAAACATCCTGAAGATGCAGGCGCGGACTTGCGGGCTAGAATTGACCATAACATTGTCCTGTTTCCCAATGACAGCGCCAAAATTCCAACAGGCATAGCAATGGAAATACCGTCAGGATATCTCGGAGATATTCGACCAAGATCAGGCGCAGCTCACGAAGGGAAATTAACCATTTCTGGAACTATAGACAGTAATTATCGTGGGGAAATATCTCTGAATGTTGTAAATATCACTAGCAAGACGATAACGATTGTACCTGGTGAACGATTAGCGCAGATTGTTATTTTACCTTATCTTGTGGCTGATTTTGAGCAAGTGGATGAACTTAGCGAGAGTGATCGAGGAACAAATGGATTCGGATCGACGGGGAGGGTTTAGGGTGGAAGTTGAGATAATTTTTAAAGATGCGTCAAAACCGAAGAAAATTGAAAATGTAAGTGATATTTATACCAAAGGAGAAATGATCTGCGTAAGAGTAGGGGATTTTATATTCAAGTATCCACTCATGAATATCTTTAGTATTTGTCATAAGCATGGATTTCACTGGGGAAGTAAAGCTCACCAAAGTGAATTGGGAGGAAAACAATGAAAAACCTTAATGACTTAAATCATTTGCGGATTATCGATGATGGCGACGAATATAACGGAGCCTTTGAAGTAAAAATCAAAGGAGAAAAATACTTTGTTATAGTAAGCAACGGTCTGGATTGGGAACATGTCTCTGTTTCGAGTAAGCACAAAATACCGAGTTGGACGACCATGAACACCATCAAAGATATGTTCTTTCATGAGAATGAGGCAGTAATTCAAATTCATCCCCCAAAAAGTGATTATGTCAATGTTCATAAAAACTGTTTGCATTTATGGAGGCCGTTAGGTGCCGAAATGCCTTTACCGCCTAAGATTTGCGTATAAGGATGGAGGGTTTGAAATGAAAGCTATATCACTATTACAACCATGGGCTTCACTCATAGCAATTGGAGCCAAAAAGATCGAAACCAGAAGCTGGGCAACCAAATATCGAGGACCATTGGCAATACATGCTAGCAAGGGATTTCCAAAATTACTTAGAGAACTATGCAATACTCAACCGTTTAAAGCAATTCTTTCGAAAGCTGGGTTTGATTCAGATAAGTTACCGCTTGGAAAAATTATTGCGACATGTAATCTCGTCGATTGCATAAAAATGACTCCTGAATTTATCCAGACAGTGAAGAGTCCTGAGTTGGATTTCGGAGTTTATGCAGTGGGCCGATATGCGTGGATTCTCGAGGATGTTAAGCAATTAGAAAAGCAAATTCCAGCCAAGGGAGCGTTAAGTATTTGGAATTGGGAGGTTTCTAAAAATGTGTGATTGCCGTAAATGCAAAGGGCAAGCCTGTCAATGCAAAACCTGCCTATCGAGAGTAGGATGCAAATATGTTTATACGGATGATTGTAAGCTGGTTGAGATTGGAGCGTTGAAGGGATGAACGGATTTCATATTTGCCATTCGTGCGGTGAAATGATGCCGATAAATCATGCTTGTAAAATGAGAATCGAAGAAGATGGCATTATTTCCAGTTATCATATTTCCTGCCCAGAACCTAAAAAATGTCCTGATTGTGGTTATCATCGAAATGTTTGCGAAGAATGCTGTGAGCAAGGAGAGTGAGAAAGTGTGACTAGGGATGAAATTTTTGCCATGAAACCAGGGAAAGAATTAGATGCGTTAGTAACTGAGAAGGTTATGGGGATAAGCACTACTGCAAAATGGTGTCGCGATGCTGGTGAGAAAGAGATGTGCTTATGGGATGAAGGAAATTATGAGTTTGGTTGTGATTATCTAGATAAGCACAAAACGAATACCTTGTGTCCTGTATACCTTAAAGATGAACTAAATAACTACTCAACCAACATATCCGCAGCGTGGGAAGTAGTGGAGAAGTTATCCGAAATCGATAATGGAGATTTTTCAATAGGCATTTATCAGCGTAAATCATTTAGTCCTTTATGGCGTTGCACTATAACTACAGAGGATTGTAAACAACATCCAACGTATGAACCGGCAACAGCACCAGAAGCAATATGCAAGGCCGCATTATTGGCGATGGAGGTTAAGTCATGAAAACAATCTATGAACTGCGTAAAGAAGGCCGCGAATACTGCCAAACTGAAGGAAGCGAACACTACAAAGCTGTTGACAAGCTTGAACCTATTGACCTTATCATAGCCAAAGGATTCGCGGAAGACTTCTGCCTATCTAACATAATCAAGTACGCTACTCGATTCAAACAAACTCAAAATCTTAATGATTTAAAGAAAGTCTCTGATTATTCGCATATTCTGTGCGGCATAAAACTTCAGGAACTAGGTGAGCAAGATGCAAAAGTGTAATGACAAATTCTGCTCTAATCCCGAAATAAAATCCATTAAAGATGCTGAAAAATGTAAAGAAACAATTATGAATAATCATCCTGGATGGAACAAAAGGTGCTTTTATCATCGAGCCGGCGAAGGTTGCCCTGAATGCGGTGGTCGAGTAATCAGGCAAGGTGGATGTCAAAATTGTGTTTCTCCTTCATGCGCTTGGTCTGTTTGTGGATAATATGTGGACAAACCTGTGATTAAAATTAATAAAGTGAGTGGATAAAACATGTTAATTATTAAATTTATTCTTGACAGTGTAATTTCTGCTTGCGTCGGTTATGCGATATGTTCCTTTATGGTCTGTGCAAAAGATGCAGATAAAAGGGCAGGGATTGACTAATGGCATATGAATTTTACGTTACACCTACAGAATATACGATAGCTGAAAGTAATGGGATACATCATAAACTTGTAGATCAACGTGTCCGTCAATATGGATGGGATAAGGAAAGAGCCATTACTCAACCTCCTAAAGTCGAGAATAAAACAAATAAGAAATGGCTTAAGGTCGCTGAGAAAAACGGGATTTCTTATAAAACTTTTTTGAGTAGATTAAAAAAAGGATTAAGTCCCGAAGATGCATCGACATTACCGATATATTACAGCGATCATAAGCGAAGGTATCCAAAAGAGTACACCGAGAAGGCAAAACAATTAGGCATATACAGGACTTTCATCTGGAGAATGCACAACGATTGGGATATCGAGAAAGCTTGCTCAACTCCTGCTATGACAAAACAAGAGGTTGGGAAGATTGCTAAAAGTAAATCAAAGTGGAGGGCAGAGGCCACGTCTAGAAAGCGAAGGTACTGATATGAGGATTGATAATTGGGATCTTGCTTTTATATCTACACTTTGGTTTGCAATCGGATTTTTGGCTTGTTTAATGATTTTTGGTTAGGGGGGAAGTAAATTTGGATATTTTTGAATTTGCCAAAATGCTTAATGGCAATGAAATTGGTCACGAGATAAGTACAGTGGACGCTATAAGGGCTAAAGAACTAGGATTTGTAGTTGTTTTTGGGTATTCAGATGACAATGCAGAATTCCGCGGGGCCATTGACGAAGAAGTTGGATCTTACGATGGTACAACAATTTATCTCGATGAAAAAGGAATCTTTGAAAAGTGCGATAGTGAATGCTCACATTTCGTATTAGCTAAAGAAAAATGCAAAACAATTGAAGTCGTATGGAATGATGACGGGGATAAGGGGCCAGCATGGACCTATAAAACGGATATTCCTCATGCGACATTCGATATTATGGAAGATGGAGAAGTTTTCTGCCGTGGAATAGTGTTCGAAATTAAAAATTTAGGACAATGGGATGGTCCTGCCGAAGTAATGGACGAAAAGATGAAAGAAAACTTATTAAAGCTCTCAAGTTTACTTAAAATCTTCTTTGAGGCCGGAGCTATTGAAGCAGAATTTGAAGCCTTCACCGGATATGAGGAACCAATAGAAACTATAGAACAGCTTATAGAAGCTATGGAAGTTGAAATGAGTTATTGGGAAGCTGAATAGGAGGTAGCATATGAGCCATGATAAAAGAAAGCCAAAATATACTTGAGGAACGCTTGAAGTTATATAAAAAGCACAAGGCCGAAGTAATCACCACTCAACAAAGGATATCCGTATGGGAAGAAGCATTAAAGGCAGGGGAGTTGTGGGCATTTGAATATCACACAAGCAAGGTATTAGGAATGCCCCACGTTACGACTACTAGCTCTCCTACTGAGTCTATGGCAAGTGATAGAGAAGTAACAGCCGAACTGGTTCAGGAATGGATTGACGAAGATAAATCAAGAATGAGATATAAAATAGTCGAAATTGAACAGATTGAAGAAGCGTTAAAGGCATTGACAAGAGAACAAAGAACCGTGATAGAGTGTAAGTATTTTGAACTAATGACTTGGAAAAACATTGAAATTCAGTTTAATGAGCAACATTCTAGGGGAAGGGTATTTATTCAGACCGATGGTATTAGGAAGATCAACAGTGAAGCGTTAGAAATCCTTTGGCAAATACTTGGTCCGTTATTTCAGAGATATCTTTACTTCAGGAAGGCAGATTAACAATTCTCAGTTTTTTATCAGTATTTTCCCAGAAAAGTCACAGTTTCAAAGAATTGGACATGCTAAAATGATATCGTGAGAATCTTAAGAGTAGATCACAATTGCTCATCTACCATGTGTAGAAGGAGCAAAAAATGCGCCTAACAAAATTAGTTGGGCGCATTTGGTATTTTATCAGGGAGTTGATTTGTATGGCTAAAACTTGCAAGGAATTTGTTGAAGCTTACAAATCCGAATACATTAATTGTTTCACCTGTAGACATTGGGATCGCGAAGACTTTGCATGCAATGAACCAGGCGAATTAGCCAAGCGAAATAAAGTCAGGGAATTCAATGCTTTTGACAAGCAAATGAAGCGCAATAAAAGCGTGATTGGGCCATTGTAGGCAAAAAAAGACCCGATAGGTTATTCTCCTAACGGGTTATTTATTATCATTTGGTAAGGGTATGAACTCCCCGACTCGTTTGTTAGTCGGATGGGCGTAAATTGAGGTTGTTTTCAACGACTTATGACCCATATACCAAGACACATCCCGAATATCTGCTTTTTGGTCTAGTGCCGTAGTCGCAAAGCTATGTCTCAGAAAATGAGGGGTAGCTTTTTTATTTATTCCTGCTTTCTTAACTCCGCTCTCGATCCATGTCCTAAGTGTAACGCTTGAAGCTCGTTTTTTGCTTGGGTTTAAAAAGATCGGGGAGTTATCCTGGGGATTAATTTCTTTACCGACGAAGTTTTTAATTATTTCCCAGACATCCTCCCTTAGTGGTAAAAGTTGATATTCGCCGCCTTTTCTATGGACATTTATGCAAATCGAATTATCAGGCATCTCAACAAAACTTGACCAACTCAATTCCCATATTTCGGATATCCTCATTCCTGTAGCTACAAGGAGAAGGCCGAGAACATAATGCTTTTCATTCGTTTCCTTAAGAGCCCTTAATAATTTATCAATTTCCTTCACGGTCAAAAAACGTTCTGCGCTGCGATTTGGGGCCGCCTTTTGTTTCACTACCGCAAAAGGATTTCCTGTAATTAAGCCGCATTTCATGGCGAAGTCATAGAACTTTTTCAAAGTGGATATTTGACGTTGTGTTGTTGCTTCAGCTTTATTCGATTTCAGGAATTCGCTGTATTTCAAGGCATCAAAAGGAGTTATCTCACGATATGGCTTGTTTATCCAAGATAGAAAGTATTTTATTGTACTGTGGTAGGTCCTAGATGTTCCAGGGCTTTCTTGGTTTTTGACAAAGTATTCAACGACTTTGGAAGTTGGCATGATAGCCAGTTTTTGTGATTCCACCGCTAATTCATGCATAGTGATTCCTCCAATCTTGGCATGAGATAGTTTTCCAGTGTGGACTTTAACACTAACAGTTTCCCTTCAGTTTCTTCACCGTCAAGATATGTTTCGATGGTACAAATGATTTCGTTATAATCCGTATCGCTTTTGGCAATTTGGACTTTCAATAAATTTACATGCCCCATAAAGCTAAGAAACGCGCAATACTCTGTATTTTCATTGACCAAGTAAGCTAGGGCCATAACTTCACTTAATAATTTTACGGGCTTACACATGGTTTATTCCTCCTTTTTGAGAGGCCGCGCTGCTCTCATTTTGTTCATTCCACTGCTACGAGCTAGTTTAATCCAATAACCAAGTTAACTTCATTGACGGAGCTTCTAAGGTTTGCCCTCCATGCCAGAATCTCCATTCGCCATTATACAAGCTTGGGGAAAAGGTTGACTCCTCACAATTACGAATGTCATATTCGAGAGAGGCCAGGTTAACAAGTGAATCCTCTTGACTGTAGATTTTACGACCTTCAACCATTTTTGATCGTGGAGTGATTCCCTTTTTAACGTTGATATGTTGGATCTTAACTCTGCCGGTCTTAGTAATCGTTAGGACTTTGACCAGGCTTTCACGGTCCGTATTGTACCAACCTTGCTTTCCAAAGCCTGATTTGAAAATTTGCTTGGCATATTCGGCGGCTGTTAAGCCGTTTTTGTCTGTGGTGGGCTGTGCGGCTCCAAGGGGCATGAGGTTTTCTATCCTGGTGTCGCCGCCTTTATTGCTCTTGGTCCTGTCTTTCTTCAGTTTGGCAAGGTAGACGGTCGTAAACTCCTTATCTTTGCCGTACTGATGATAACCTTCGATCTCATAGATTCCGCGCCATTCCTTGACCTGGCATTGTTGGCCAACTTTCCAACCTTGGACCTCTTTTAGATTGGCTTGCTCTAGAGTTAACGGATAGAATGACATTTAATTTTCCTCCTTTTGATTTCTTCATTCGCTCACGCACCCTAAGCAGGATGTATGAGCGAGGGAAGAACCCCTCTTAATATGCTTTGGCTATGCGTTGGGCCGCTTCATTTGCCCTTGAACTTCTGTAACTCTGCCAAGCTCCTATACTTGGGGTCCATCTAAATCCATTTTTCTTTAACTCTGTTCTGACTTCGGCATCTGGTTTGCCGGGGAAGAAAATTTGTAGTCTAGCCGCTTCGACATTGTCAACTATGCGGATTCCCTTGGATTCTGATTCCACTG
This sequence comes from Bacillota bacterium, assembly GCA_030706025.1. Classification (GTDB taxonomy): domain Bacteria; phylum Bacillota; class Desulfitobacteriia; order Desulfitobacteriales; family Desulfitobacteriaceae; genus Desulfosporosinus. The sequence continues at coordinate 55,442 of JAUZPJ010000001.1, forward strand.
ATTCAATTATGATTTCCGTGTTTCCTTTCGCTCGTTCACGTTCAAGTTTATTTATGCGTTGTTTGGTGTTTCGGATTGTGGCGTTATTGTTGGTCAAGTGGTACGAGAAGCCTATTCTTCCACAAAAGTCTGGTTGAAGTAGTCCGTGAGCTTTCGCTTCGCCGAAACCAATTGCCTTGAGCTGTTCAACTTTTTCCTCATCTGTAAGCTTCTTCTTCCTGAGTATAGCGTTAGCAGCTTTCATGGATTCCTGTAGTTTTTCGAGTTCTTCAAGTTTAGCCTGAAGTTTTTCAATTGCGTTTGCATCGTTTGATCTAATAACCTTGTCACCGGCCACAATTGAAGAGATTTTATATTCAGGGTTCTTGAATTCTTCGTATTCTTCCCAAAGCTTACCTTCACGGCTTAAGTATCTTTCATGCGCTCTCATGTTGTAGTTAGCAGGTCCGGCAATCATTACGCTAACATGCTTGGCACCGCTTGCATTCCTGCGATTGATCCAACTCGCATATCTGGCCTTATAGGATTCAAGAAAGCGATCTAATTTTGCTTTACCTTCTTCGGATACCATCGGTTTTGCGGCTTCGATTAATTCAGCAATTCTGGCGATTTCTGAGTTATACTCGGCGGTTGCGCTTCCTGGTTTGTAATCACTGAAGCTCATATTTTCTTTGCTTCTGCGGGCTAATTCCTCGTTAATTACTGACATTTTACATTCCTTCTTTCTTAGTTTTTAGACTTCGCCCTATCTCCTGCGGTTGAATTACTATTAGGAGCTAGAGCCAAGGCTAAAAGCCTTGAGGGGTTATGCTTCCATAGCTTCTTCATAAAAGGCTCTTGCTTCTTCGTGAGTCTCGAAGGTGTCAACATATTCATCGAAGTTTTTGTGCTCAGTGAATGGTGTTAGGTCGTCGCCTTCGTGGATTTCTGAAACCTCTGCAAATACATGACCGTTGTCGTAGTAGCGTTGAGTGACTTTGAATTTTTTCATTTTGTTCATTGTGCAACCCTCCTATTTCTGTTAATCCTTGTTTCTCTGTCGATATATTCAGGGGTTGTATAAAGGACTTTTTCCTTACCACAAACAATCTCAACGATTGAAAAGATTTTATTATCAGTTGTTGAATAGTGGTATTTATTACCCGTTACCAGTTCGAGAGTTTCACCTAATCCGCAAAAGTAAAATGTCCTTGTATTTTTCACACCTTCTGGATTATTAAAGTTTTCTGGTTCCTCATGAGCTTCTTGAATTTTCAATAAAGCATCGATCATTCTTTCTAAGGTTTTTTCTTTAATTTCCCTCTTTGTCATTTGACCGACCTCACTTTCAATTGATTTATTGATACCATGATACCACGATACCAAATGATATGTCAAGGATATTTTCTAAGGTTTTCAAACACAAAAAAACCGCTTATCATGCGGTTTCTAGAGTTTATATTAATTTTCTAGGAATTATTTTTCTAAAGTTTTTTACCCAAATATTCTTCAACCTTCTCGATAAAAAAGGTTTGTGCTGACTTATCGTCATCAATCAGTTTTTTCATAAATTCCTTATGTTTATCTAATGGAATGCGTACTGGAATAGTCTTGAAGTCTTTTTCTGTTGCTGGCAAATGGTATCACCTCTCTTTAGTATAATGATACCATGATACTATAGTTTTAATCAAGAAAATCTAACTGCTCGACTGTCAACTAAAAGAATCATAAATCATTGGCCGGCAGAGAAACAAATCCTTGAGTGATTAGAGAGCAGGGAAAAGATTCTACATAGAAATACACTCAAATTAAATTAAAACATCCGCAAACAGCTTATACGTGCTGTGAGGATAAATTATTAATCTTATTAGAAGGTGATTTATTATGGCTGCTGCTGTAGGAAATCAATATGCGTTGGGCTGCACGAATAGCGGCAGACCTGCAAAGTACAAAACACCTGAAGAAATGCAGATCGTTATTGATAAGTATTTTGAGGATTGCAAAGGCGAAATGCTTATTAATAAAGAAACTGGCGAGCCAATTCTAAATAAGTACGATGATCCTATTTATACAGGGGCAAAGCCGCCAACTATTACAGGATTGGCTTTAGCATTGGGATTTAATACCAGATTATCATTATTAAACTATCAGGACAAAAAAGAATTTATGAACACGATTTCTCAAGCCAAGTCTAGAATAGAGGAATATGCAGAGACTAGGCTCTTTGATCGTGATGGGGTTAATGGTGCTAAATTCAGCCTAACGAACAACTTTAAAGGCTGGAAGGAGACTCAAGGTATAGAGATAACCGGTGCCGATGGTGGGCCGATCTTATTAAATCAAATCTCTGCCCTATCTGATGCCGACCTTAAACAACTCGAAGAGATCATGGCACGAAGTCAGATCCAAGGGGAAATAGTGGATATTGAGCCTTCTGAATAAAAACTTTAAAGAAGCGTTATTTTCAAAAGTTTTTAATCCATTGAATAGCCTTGTTCATCAAGTCCGATATGCTTAAATTTGCATCGTTTCCGATTCAATATAGTCTAGTAGGGGCCAGGTCTTTTCTTCTTCTCTCTGTCTTTTTCTTTTGCCTTGTCCTGGCAGCGGCAGCGACCCTCCTTGACTATCTTGGTTTCTCTGACTTTATGGTTTTTGAATTTGACCCTCCCCATACCCACGAACCACCAGCTCGGCTAAAGGTCGATTTATATAACTATTACTCTAACAATTTCTAACCATTTTATTACCAACAAATACTAATGTTTTGCTTAATGATAAAAAATGAAAATAGAATGATACCCCCCATACACCCAAAAACAACTTAGGTACTTAAAATAAAAGTGACCACCTTTTTATATATAAGTTTTGGATGAACTAAAGACCGATCCATGCATTTCTACCAAGTATACTATATGTAGGTTTGCATGGCCTTATTAATCAAAGGCTTACGTATCAATGGTTTCAGCATTTTTAACCCCTCAAAATTTAGGTGCAAAATCGGTCAAAAATGCACCCGTAAAATGAGGTTTTCGGAGGTGTATTTATGGGCTTCAGGGAGACTATTTATTATGATGACGAAGGTAAGGAAACTGGAAAAAAGAAGATATACCTTCCCGATAGGTTTGATGATAAGAAGGGTTATCTATTTTGGAATCAGACTAACTTTGTGAAAACATTCCAAGATGTTGAATTACCAAAAGAGTTGAGAAAGGTTGATATTGCCAACCTTTTTTTGTTGAGTAAAAAAGTGTACGCAGATACTAATATGATTGGATACCGGGGTAATGGTGGAAGTCCAAGGCCTATGACAATTAACCAGATGTCTGAGGTAATTAAGGATACAGAAAGGCACACCACTACGTTTATAAAGCGAATGATTAAGGCTAGGATCATTGCAAAAATTGACGTAAAAATTGGTGACGATAAAACGATTCAATATTATTTTAATCCAATTTATTTTTTCAGTAGTAATCGTCTTTCGCTTAATTTATATGCATTATTCCAAAAAGACTTAGACCCATTTTTATCTAACTATGCCAAACAAAGATTTAGTAAGTTGATGGTGGTTAAATAGGGGTTCCTTCCCGGTAACCTATCTTCCTAATTGTTGTTCGTTCGTTCCTCACTCTTCTTTTTAGTTCAAATACATAAATTTTAAGCCATTTTTAACTTGTCCACCATTCAGTACAGGTAATGAAATAGTAAATGTAGTGTGAAACGTTCTAATCAACGTTTAAGACTAGTCTTGGAGGATAACCCATGCAGGAAAACAGATCTTGTGCCAAATTCAAACCACTTGAAATGGGTCTTAGATGCAATTGTACCAATTGTAAACGATGGAATATAACATAGCATAGATGTCGTGAAGAAATATGGGTGAAGGAATGGTTGCAATGGCAGTAAAGGGTGATGGATCAAAAAAAGAAAGAGTCAAAAAAGATACTGCCAAAAATCCAGTTGAACAAACTGAAACACCTCTAAAACAAGATAAGAAACCAAGAATTAAACCTAGTGAATTGCCGACTTTGGATGCAGTTCGGCAGGAATTGGGGAGAAGAAGTTGCCAATATTTCACTGAAAAATTCGTTAAGATTGAGGACCGTGATTCTGCTGAATTGGCGGTTCCTTTTACTTTGTGGCCAGGCCAAATACAAGCGTTAGAAACTTTTCTGAATAACAGGCTGAACATTGTTCTAAAAGCTCGTCAATTAGGACTCACGTGGTTAGCATTGGCTTATTCAGTTTGGAAAATGATTCATCAACCTGGTTATGCTGTTGTTGCTATGTCAAAACGTGAAGAGGATTCTAAAGAATTATCTAGACGCGTTGGATTTATTCTTAAATATCTTCCTGCAACAATGATTCGAGAGAAAAAGACTGCTGGTAAATGGAATGGCCCAACATGGGAAGCAACAACTTTAGTTGTTACCATCAACCATCCTGGAAAAGAACCAAGTGTTTTTAATTCCTTGACTGCAGCACAAGATTCAGGACGTTCACTAACCGCAAGTTTGGTAATTCTTGATGAATGGGCGTTTCAACAATGGGCAAGGGAAATCTGGGCAGCAGCATACCCAACTATTAACCGTCCAACGGGCGGTCAAGTTATTGGGTTAAGTACAGCCAAGCGCATGACTCTTTACGAAGAAATATGGCGCAAAGCAACACAGGGAGTTAATACATTCGCAAGAGTGTTTCTTCCGTGGAGTACAGATCCTAGACGTACAGAGGAATGGTATGAACAGACCAGAAAAGACTTAGGCGAACAGAAAACAAAGGAAGAGTACCCAAATACTCCTGAAGAAGCATTTTCTGCAGCAGAAGGTGTTGCGTTTCCTGAGTTTAGTTATGATCTTCATGTTGTCAAACCGTTTGACATACCTGCTCATTGGCGCAAATGGAGATCTGCTGATAATGGATATACTGATCCGTTTGCTTGGTACTGGTATGCAGTAGATGAATTTGGGACCGTTTATGTTTATAGGGAGTACACAAGGGACCCAAAAGAACCAAAAGTAAGTTATTCAGATCAAGCTAGGCAAGTAACTCTTAAAACAGGAAATGAACATATTGGTTTTACTGTAGTTGGTCATGATGCATGGGCAGTTAATCCTCTCACAAGAAGCAATAATACTCCACAAGGTAAATCGATAATTGATTTCTATATTGAGGGTGGCGTAAAAGATTGTATCAGAGCTGTTACAGACCGTATTTTCAGAAAGGCAACTATTCACGAATATCTTAAGCCTTATTTTGATGAAAATGCCGAAGTAATGACGAGCAAGGTTAAGATATTTAGCACTTGCGAGAAGTTGGTTGAAACATTGCCTCAAATGTTGATTGACGACCGTGACCCTGAAAAATATCAGGAAAACGACATAGATCATTGGGTAGATAGTTTTGGTTATGGAATCATTTCTCATCATTCCAATAAGACGATGTTGGAAGAGAGAAAGGTTAATTACGATAAGCTTCCTGAAGACATAATTGAAGATCTTGAGAGAGCTGATCCTAAAATGAGAGAGTATATTTTATCAAAGGTTGGTAGATAACCATAAATTTACTAAATGCGAATTTCAAGTATCCTATTGGGTACTTTTTTTATGCCCATTTTTGAGAGGGGTGATAACCATTGCTTGACAAACTTAAACAGCTAGGGGGTGGTATTATTAGCAAGGTTAAATCTTCAATAGAACAATCAAAATCAGACCAAGAACAAAACCTACGTCTAAAAAATTGGCAAGACAAACTCGCATTAGCCCTTAATGGGGCAAACTTAACTCTTCGCGACGAACGCGAAATGATCTATCTTGGAACGGCTGATGTTGATAAGAATATAAATAGTACCAATATGCAGAACGGAAAGAGAAAGAAAGCAAATAACGTCGTTAATCTAGTTCTTGAGTTCATCGAAACAAATGTCGATGCGACAATACCTCAACCCTCAGTAAGAACTAAATTACCTGGTTATGAAGCTCAAGCATCAATGATAGAGGACAGTCTAACGAGCGACATAACAGAACTTGGCATAACTGCCATTAATGATATCAATGAGCGCATAACCCCTGTTCAAGGATTCTCGGCTATGTTAGTTGGGTGGAATCCTGATTTCAAACACCATCTTTATCGTGGAGAGTTAACTATAGAGTCAATCCATCCGAAGCGAATAATCCCGCAGCCAGGAGTTTGGGATTTGCAGAAGATGGATTATTTCTTTATCCTTTCTTCGGTTACAAAGTCCTTTATCAAGAAGCGATATGGAGTTGACTTAGAGAGTGAAGGGGATCAATTTCCTGGTTTCAATTCCATAAATACAAATGCTTCTCAGCCCCATAATCCCGATATATTAACCGAAATTGTATGTTGGTACAAAAACGAAGATGGGGAAATTTCTAAGTTCGTTTGGTGTGATAACGAAATTCTTGAGGACTTACCTAACTTCTTTGCTCGACGGATTAACGGAAAAATTGAGACAGAGGAAACCCTCGGAAATGATGTTACTTTATCGAGTGGAGAAGTTTTGAAAGCTGGAACAAAAGTTCCCTACTTCACGCCGACACGTTATCCTCTTATCGTTCGCGAAAACATCCCTTTAAACTTCGCGTTTGGCGGTCAATCAGATGTCGATGTCATTCGTGACCAACAAGATGCAATGAAGAAAGTTGTATCTACTATTGAGGAAAAGATCATGCGTGGTAGTGCGGTTGTAACTGCATTAGATGGACATCGTTTCAATCTCACAAATGATCTTTACGCCGTTATCCGTGGTTCCCAGGCTGAACTTAATGCTCTTAATGTCAAGAATCTATCCGCAGACATTAGTCAGGATCTTGTTTTTGCTCAACAACAGTACAAGGCAGCACAAAGTACCCTTGGAATAACAAATAGTTTTCAAGGAAAATCAGACTCCACGGCTGTTAGTGGTATTGCAAAACAAATTCAGGTTAATCAATCAAGTGGTCGCCTTCGATCCAAGGAGGCTAATAAATACGAAGCATACAAGCAGCTATACGAGACTTTGTTTGAATTCAAATTATCATTTTATGATGAGTTAAGACCATATGTAACAAAGGATGCAAACGGTCAGGATAGTTATGGAGATTTCAATAAGTATGCCTTTTTAGTTAGGGATAAGGCCGGTCAACTTTACTACAATACAGATTTTATATTTCATGCTGATGCAGGGGCAGGACTTCCTAGAGATAAGATGTGGCTATTTAGTCAGTCAACAGAGATGCTAAAATATGGGGCTTATAATCCGGGTCCAGCAGCAATTACTTATTGGACTCAACTTGTTAATCAAAAGTTCCCGAATGCAAAAATAATTCTTGATACGATTAACCAAAATTGGCAAATGCAAATGCAAATGCGGTTGTCTGCAGCTCCACCTAAAGAAACGATCAATTACAAAGATCTTAGTCCAGAAGCACAAGTTCAAATGCTACAAAAGATCGGTATTAATGTACCGCCTTCTGACACAACAACTGAAGATCGCATAACTGAAACTGTAGCATTTAAGGATCTCCCTCCATTTGCTCAGATGAAAATGCTCGATAATATGGGCATTGGATTAAATTCAGGTCAACAAGGGCAACAACAAGTTTTAAATCAATCATTAGGACAGTCGCCAGTTCCGCAGAGTCAACAAGGTCAAATTAACCCACAAGCTAATCCTCAACAACTCTTGCAAAGTGCAGGGCAACAACCAGAACCGAATGTTCAACAACTTATTCAGGAAGCATTCAAGCATATGACACCCGAAGAACAGGCGAAGTTCAAGAGTTTGCCTGATGATTTAAAGATAAGAATTCTTCAAGAGATGATCCAGGGATGACAATAAAAAAATTAAGGAGATGTTCAGTGATGGCAAAGAAACAAACTGGAAAATCAATTCAAAAGGTAACGAAGTCTACAAAGGGAGCAACAAAACAAGGTATGCCAATGATGCCGCCAATGGGTAATATGGGTGGACAAAGTGGATTGCCTAAAGGAAAATCGCAACCTTCCACACCAACTCCCCCTAAGGGTAAAAAACCCATGCTCAAGATTGATATTATGATGGCTAAGGCTGCTCCTGGAATTGGATCAAACGGAAAACCGGTAAAAGGCGGTAAGAAAAATGGCAAAGGTAAGTAAACATCCTGGGTCCGTGCAAGAATTTTGCACTAAAGAAATGGAAGCATTAAAACAAGTTTCAAAGATGAAAGGTTGAGTTTAAGTGGAAAAATATATTGGAACAAAGATTATCGAGGCAGAACCTATAAATCTCGGTGACTACAACAAATCAAGAGGATGGACAATTCCAGAGAATGAAGATCCATTAAGAGAGGGATATAGAGTAATTTATCCTGATGGTTACGTCAGTTGGTCACCAAAAGAAATCTTCGAAGAGGCTTATCGCAAAACTGATGGATTAACCTTCGGTCTTGCCGTGGAAGCCTTAAGAAAGGGGAAAAAATTAGAACGTACCGGATGGAATGGCAAAGGAATGTTCGTTTATTATGTTCCTCCTGCTTGCTATGATACACAAACAGAAGTAGCTAAAAAAGAATTCGGACATAAAGCACTTTATAACGCCTATCTAGCGATAAAAAATTTAAACGGAACAGTTAGCACATGGGTTCCATCAATCAATGATGTTCTAGCAGGAGATTGGCGCATAGTCGAATAATTTACCAAACACAAAAGCCAATAGGCTTTTTTCTATTTTAGCTCTTATTGAAAGCGAGGTGAAAAACTATGGCAAACAAAACAAATTCCCAAGATGCAAACTACTCCATTCCCCAAAACAGTGCAGGATATGTTGCTGCTAAAAGCATCAATAAAAAGAATCCTGCACCGGTCAAAACTACCGGCAAAGACCTTCGTTCTGGAAAATAAGGCGGCAATACAAGTCGCCTTTTCTTTTGCCTAATTTGGGGCAGGGTTCATCTTCCTCATAGATGCAATACGTGGGCGCACGCATACGCAAAGGAGAAAATAACATGCGAAAATTATCATTCATTGCTATGAATTTACAGCTTTTTGCTGAAGAAGGCGGCGCAAGTGGGGGTGTCGCTGCTCCCCAGGGAACAGAAGGATCATCAAGTGTCCAATCATCAGGAGAAAATACCGGAAGCGTAACCGGGACAGAAGGTAGTAGTAGCCAAGGAACCCAAGTAAATGAAGGAGTGCAGGGAACCGAAGGAACACCTTCTAGTGGTACTGAGTCCGCTACTCAGACTAAGCAAACTCCTGAACAAAATGCCGCCTTTGCAGAGATGAGAAGAAAAGCAGAAGCGGCCGAAAAACGTGCTATGGAAATCGAGGCACAACGTCAACGAGATATCGAAATTGCTAAAAAATATGGTCAATACGGTATCTATTCCGATGCTGATGTAGCAGAGAAGTATGGTAAGTCTCATGGATTAAAGACCGTAGCCGATTTTGAAGCACAGTTACAGCGTGAAGAATATCAAGCCAAGGGCATTGACCCAGACATGATTAAGAAGTTGGTTGACGAGCATCCTGCCATTAAAAGTGCACAACAAGCTCAAGTTGCAGCGGCTAAAGCACAAATGGACAGATTTCTCGTTGATAATTTTAATGATTTAACAAAAGAATTCTCGGAAATAGTCAAAGCTGAAGATGTACCGGCTGATGTTTGGCGTTTGTGGAGAAATGGAGAATCTGGGATATCCCTCAAACAAGCATATGTCGCGGTGAATTATGAATCAATCGCATCAAAAAAGGCTGAAGCCGCTAAACAGGCCACCTTGAACAACATTCAGGGCAAGGAACATGTTCGCGGCAACGGAAAAGGTTCAGAAGTTGACACAACAACAATACCTGATGAAATTCTTGAGATGTACAAGAAGTTTAATCCGGGCAAGAGTATGGATGAGTACAAAGCTCATTACAAAGCAAGTTTATAAGGAGATGAATAATCATGTTTCAACGAGTATCTAGTCTCGGAGGAGATGTTCAGCCCTTCGAATGGTATCTTCTGACCGATGGAGAAGGTGCAACCAGAGGAGAGGCGTTAGTTCAGACTAATGGACGTTTAACCAAATGCGGTGCTACGGCAACCCCTGAATTTATCGCGGAGAGAACTCAGGCGGCAGAAGCAACAAGTGTTACCCCATTGCCAGTTACAAGAATTACCGAAGGTGATGATTTCACAACGACCTCTACCGCTACTGTGGCAAGTTCGTTAGTAGGATCAAAGGTAACTCTTGGAGCTGATGGATTGACCGTTACAGCTACAACCACCAGTGGAGTGTTCGAAGTATCATCTACCGATGGAGTAACAGGTGGCGGCGTGGTGCATGGTTACTTTAGGAGATAACCAGTAAATTCATATCGAGTTAGTGAGGACCTTCAAAAGAAGGTCCTTTTTCTATGACTAAATTTAAGGAGATGAATCTAAATGATTTTTAGTAAAGCGGCCGGTGTAGCAAATTCGATCTATGGTAAGTCACAGGAGCCCATTAAGATGATGCTTGAACAGCAAGAAGAGGCCTTTCAAAAGATGTCCATCATTGACAAGGTTTTCTTCAAGGATGAAACAAAGGATTTTGCCAATAAATACACAATTGAGACAAGTCTTGGTAATTTTGTACCTGTGGGTGAAAATGGAAAGTATCCGGAATCTAATTTCCAAGAAGGTTACTCTAAAGTAATTGAGCCCGAAACTTGGAAACTTCAATTCTCCGTTACTCAGGAGATGGTCGAGGATGCTAAGATCGGGAAAATTAAGTCCCGTGCTTCTGCGTTTATGCTCTCCTTTAATCGGACAAAAGAACTTTTTGCGGCTGGATTAATCAATAACGGAAATTCTTCAACCATGTTATTTGGTAATAAGAGTTTCGACATTACTGGCGCAGATAAAGTTGCTCTCTTTTCGACAAGCCATCCTTCAATTACAGGTGGAACAGGTGTGCAGTCCAATCTTTACAATGGTGCCTTTTCCTATGACAACCTAAGTGCTGCAGAAGAAAAAATGCACTATTTCAAGGATGATGATGGAAATATCCTGACCGTATCACCTGATACAATTGTGATTCCTGATAAAGCTGCTATTAAAAAGCTGGTTTTTGAAGCCATTGGTGCCGAAGGAATACCGGGAACTGCCAATAATTCATATTCGTATCAGTTTGGTCGTTGGAATGTCGTGATTTCCCCATATTTGACTGATTACGCAGGAACTACTAGCGGTCTTAACACATGGTATCTTTTGGATAGTTCCTTTAATGATGCATATCAGGCGTTAGTCTGGCTTGATCGTATTCCCTTAACCACGAAGAGTTATATTGATGAGAATACGGATGCAAATATCTTTGCTGGGCGTGCTAGATATGCTGCTGCTCCTAACAACTGGCGCACAATGCTCTGCTCTGCCCCTGGTTTAGCAGGAGCAAGTTCGTTCTAAATAAAAACTGGCGAGTAGAAATACTCGCCTTAATCTTTTGGAGGTGAAACAATGGGCACTACAAATCTAGACACCCTATCTCTTGGTACTGGCTTACAAGTCGGTGCAGGAAACGTCACAATCTTAAACATTGACAAATATACACCGGCATTAACTCCTGTCTCCGTAGCCGCTAATACTACGGCAGAGCAAACGTTCACGGTTACTGGCTTACAGGCTACTGATTTTGTAATGGTCAATAAACCAACAGCACAGGCAGGACTTGGAATTGTAGGAGTTAGGGCATCGGGGGCAAATACACTTGCTATAACTTATGTAAATGCGACGGCTGCACCAATTGTTCCAACAGCGGAAACTTATTTAGTATTTACCTTTAGTTCGTAATCAGATCAGGAGGGTTTAATAACCCTCCTTTTTTATGGGGGTTAATTTATGTTAGAGGAACAAATTCAACTTAACACAGCAGACCGCCAACTTCTTTTTGACATTCGTTCAGAATCTAGAAAAACAAACGAGCTATTAACTCAAATTCTTGAAGTTCTGCGTCCAATGCGCAAGGATACAGAACTAAAGAAAGAAGTTAAACATCAGGTAGTCAAGCCAAAGGAAACGACAAAGGAAAAAATCAAAAGGGGGAAGAAGAATGCCAACAATTAGTGATAATCAAGGGCACTCATTACAGTTAGGTTCTAATAATTCTCTTCCTGTTTCTATAACTGGGAGTTTAGCGAACAACCAAACTAACGCTGTAGTTATTGCAAACACTAATATTTTTACTGCAAATTACACGGCTTCAAGATATTCCAAGTCAGTTTTACAAGTTACGACAAACACATCGGGAGTTTTATCTCT
>JAUZPJ010000010.1 GCA_030706025.1 Bacillota bacterium
GAGTAGATTAGAAAATAATGCCCATAAATAAATTGGCTAAAAGGGAGAGGAACTAGGGAATGGAAAATAAGTTCAAAGAATCGTTGCTGGATAAAAACACCCTATCAGTTACGTGGGAACTCGTGCCGGGGAGAGGTGCCAACGAGAAGGCGCAGCAAACTGCGATAGCTTCTGCAGAACAAGCGGCTAAAGGTGGTAGGATTCATGCCCTCACGATTACCGATAATCCTGGTGGGAACCCGGCGATTCTCGCTGACTACTTAGGAATGGAAATCCTTAAAATGGGGATTGAGCCATTAGTTCATTTTACATGTAAAGATAAGAACCGTAACCAAATGGAAAGTCAGCTGTACGCTTTGGATCGTGCGAACGTTCGTAATCTCTTAGTTATGACTGGAGACTATACGACCTCTGGTTTTAAAGGACGCCCTAAACCAGTCTTTGATCTCGATCCATCCAATGCTTTACAGCTTATCGCCGAAATGAACAAGGGTTTGGAAGTTCAGGGTATGAAAGGTCCCGTATATCATCAACCTAGTGATTTCTTTGCGGGAGCGGCTGTTTCTCCCTTCAAATCAACTGAGGCTGAATTGATGGTACAATATTACAAAATGAAAAAGAAAATTTCCGGCGGCGCTCAGTTTATTGTTACTCAACTTGGATACGATGCTCGGAAGTTCCATGAAGTCTTGCAATTTTTGAAAGTTAATAACTTAGATATTCCGGTTGTGGGCAATATCTACATTCTGCCGTTTGGAGCGGCCCGAGTCATGAATCAAAATCAGCTGCCGGGTTGTGTTGTCACAGACAAACTTTTGGCAGAACTTGATGCGGAAAAAGGGGCCGCCGATAAAGGGGTAGGTGCTCGGTTATTGAGAGCGGCCAAAATGTACGCCTTTATGAAAGGTATGGGTTTTGCCGGAGTTCATATTGGTGGGCACAACATTAAATATGAACAAGTGGAATATGTCATTGACAAAGGAGAAGAACTCAGTAAGAATTGGCAGGAGCTAGTTCGTGAATTTGATTATCCCCAACCGAACGGATTTTACTATTTCGAGAAGGACGAGAAAACGGGTCTAAATACAGATCGACCTACCAATCGTGACAATCGACCTCTTGATGCGCCAGCTAATGCAGGATACTCGTTTATGCGTGGAATGCATGCCCTTATGTTCACACCTAATAAGAAACTTTTCCCCATGATGCGTGGGTTATATCATTCAATAGAAGGCAAGAAAAAGACAGAAAAAAGATTCCACGCGTTTGAGCACATCGCGAAGGTAGTTATGCTCGATTGTAAAGATTGCGGAGATTGTGCTATGTTTGATATGGCTTATCTTTGCCCGATGTCTCAATGTCCCAAAAATCAACGTAACGGCGCTTGCGGTGGAAGTAAAGACGGTTGGTGTGAGGTTTTCCCTAACGAAAAGAAATGTGTTTGGGTTAGAGCGTATGCGAGACTTAAGAAATATGGAGAAGAAGCAAGCTTGGATGTTCCTCCAGTACCACCTGCTAATTGGGATTTTTATCAGACGTCCTCTTGGTCTAATTTTTACTTAGGAAAAGACCATTCGGCTCCTATTTTAGGAATAAAACGACCGGAGAGCAAGGTTCCTAAAAAATAATGTAAACTCCCCATTCATCTTATGAGCGATTGTTTAATGAATAGCGCTTAAAAGCATTAGGCAAAAAAAAATTATAATTTAGGAGGGACATTCATATGGCAACAGGAGTCATACACAGCGGGATCTGCGGTTTTACCATAAATGTAAAAGCAGTGAGCGATAATGACCATAATGTAAAATTAGAGATAAATAGTGATTGTCCCAATTACCAGAAGATCGCGAAAGAATTGACCGAAGTCAATGCTTATAAAGAAATTTTTGCTAAACTTCACACGGGAAGGGTTTACGAAGTGTTTGCTAAATATAGCCCGCATGTCAGTTGCCCAGGCCTTTCTGGAATTCTTAAAACCGTTGAAGTAGCAGCGGGTTTGGCCTTATCTCAAAACGTCAGTATGAGCATAACCAAGGAATGATTAATTGCAAGAGCCCCATCGACGATCCTGTGATCGTTGATGGGGCTCTTTTCAGTTTTTGGATCGAATTATAAAATTTTACGTTGATAACCTATGTCAAGATTGTCCTGTTTTGATTAGAGTAATAACAGAAAATTTCGATTACCTTAATCTTAACTCATTGAAAAGCCTCTTTAAGTGTCTGTTTTTCAAGATTTTTACCAATAAAGCTTACTATTCCCACTAAATGATCGTTTGATTCCGAAATAGTATAATGTCCGTCAACATATTGAAATTCAAGAAATTTATTTCCAGAGTTAATGATACCTTTGCCCCTTAGGATAGTGCCATATCTTCCAGCCTTGCATTTTTCAAGGATACTCTTCAGTTGGTTCACTTCTAAAATGATTGATGTCCTTATACCTAATGTTTCAAAATCGTGTCCTAGGGTGGTGGAATCTCCATTTATAGTCCCTGCGGGCTCTTTCTCAATTATATCTAAAATTTCTTGTGGAGATAAGTCTGTCCAATTCTTTGTTAGTATTACCGCTTTTTCGTTTAATCCGTGTAACGTTTCCTTAATCACATCGATGTCTTCAGTTTGAAGAAACTGTGTTTTACTTAGAATTAATGTAGAGGCGTTTGAAATTTGGTTCCTAAAGAAGTATGAGTAGCTTTGAATGTGTTTTGAAAAGTTTTCAGCGTCAACAATCGTTGTAACTGTGTTAATATAACACTTCGAGGATATCTCGAAATCTTTAAATAGGTCAACAATTTCGCTTAGTATGAAAATACCCGACGGTTCGAAGATGATTCTGTCAACCTTTTGACTCAGAATATGCTTTAAGGTGAGCAGGAAATCTCCTTTAAGTTTACAGCAGACACACCCATTAGAAAGTTCATAAACTTCAAAACCACTTACTTTTAGAAACTCACGATCGACATTGACGTCACCAAATTCATTTTCGATCAAAACTAGTTTTTCTTCTTGATTATCAAGAGATTCTAGAACCTTTTTGATAAAGGTTGTTTTTCCCGCCCCTAAAAAGCCAGAGACAATATCGAATTTTACCATCAACACAGTCCTCCATATTCGCCGCATAATGAAGTAGTCTTTTAGCCAGTTTAATCCCTTAAGGTTATGATTACCATGGAGTTTTATGTATTTACTTAGACGTTTAAATACGATTTTATAAGATCTTCCGAAAGGTTCATTAGATTTACGAGGGCTAATTTTAAGTGGTTATAAAGATACAAGCTAAATCTTGAAAAAAGGGATTTTTATGTTTTCGAGCTAAGAATCGAAATGGTTAAGATAAATCAAAATATAACAAAAAAATGCATAGAAAATAACACTGTTTAAGGGCTATGATAGGGTCATTCAAAAGGTAGAAACAGTTTGAACATTCTAAATGAAAATTCTAAAAAGATCTTGACTATGGAAGGGCGTGATCAAACAGTAGTATGAAGCCCGTCTAAAGAACAATTTAAAGTTCTAAAATCTATAAACTAGTTTTTTAATTAAAATCCCATTCAATTTACAAAAAAAACTTTTAGGAGGATAATACTATGTTTGATTTATCACTATTAGGTAAAGCTGTAATCGAGGGCGACAACGAAGAAGTAAAGGCTTTAACAGAACAGGCTATCAATGCTAACGTTGATCCACTTGTCATCATTAATGAGGGATTAATAGGTGGTATGAACATAGTTGGCCAACGATTCAAAGTTAATGATATGTTTGTACCAGAAGTATTGATGTCAGCACGCGCAATGAATTCTGGAATAGAACTTGTTAAACCATTGCTGGCGGGCGGAGAAATGACCAATAAAGGTACAGTTATCATCGGAACAGTAAAAGGTGACCTCCATGATATTGGAAAAAGTTTAGTGGCAATGATGTTAGAATGCTCAGGATTTAAGGTCGTTGACTTAGGGACAGATGTCTCACCGGAAGAATTTGTAGCTGGAATTAAGGACAATAACGGTCAAGTTGTGGCACTTTCCGCATTATTAACTACGACAATGCTTGCTATGAAATCAACAATTGAGGTGTTACAAGAGTCGGGATTGCGGGAAAAAGTAGTAGTAATGATTGGCGGTGCACCGATTACTCAAGATTTCGCGGATCAAATTGGTGCTGATGGTTATGCCGGAGATGCTGCTGCAGCAGTAGAACTAGTTACTAAATTATTGAACTAAAATAAAAATTTCAAAGGAGGAAGTATAATGTCTAGCATTACGTTTACAGAAGTAGCTTACACTGAATTAGAAGATTTTGTTTACGGAAAGGCCCAGAAACCCGTAGAATGCAGTAATGGTATGGTAATCGGCGGCGGTACGGTTTATCCCGAGGTTAACCTTACGCTTCCACCCATGCTAATCAGTGAAGAGACTATGCCAAAAGTATTGGCACAGTATGAAGAAATGATACACGGTATTTGTTCAAAAGCGTATGAGCTAAACTCTCCCGGAATTCTCATTGAAATCGAACTTCTTCCGCCATGTACCTTTAATCCGGAATGGGGTACAGATGTTGCTAGAGTTGTCAAAGGTGTAATGAAGGAATATGAAACCAAGTTCGGTTTTAAGAGTCTCTTAAGAATGACGCCAGTTGATGTTAGGGAAGGTAAAACCCTTACCCATATGTATCATGGTGAGCATTGGGATAATGTTCTCAAAACGTTCGAAGGATGTGCTAAGGCTGGAGCCGACTTTTTAGCGATCGAGTCTATTGGAGGAAAGCAATTGCATGATGAAGCAGTTATGAACTGCGATCTTCCGAAAGCATTATTTTCCTTGGGCGTAGTTGGCTGTACCGATATGGCTAAGTTATGGGACGAAATAGTTAGAATTGCCAATGAAAATAACTGCATACCTTCCGGTGACACAGCTTGTGGGTTTGCAAATACTTCGATGGTTATGGCACATAAGAACTTTATACCAAAGGTATTTGCTGCTATTGATAGGGTTATGTGTGCTGTAAGAACATTAGTTGCCGTCGAACGTGGTGCTGTGGGCCCTGACAAAGATTGCGGCTATGAAGGGGTATATCTTAAAGCGATTACCGGTACCCCTATATCCATGGAAGGAAGAACAGCAGTTTGTGCTCACTCCAGCCACGTTGGAAACATCGCTGCTTGTTTAGCTGATTGCTGGAGCAATGAATCTGTTGAAAATGTAAGATTACTCGGTGGAATGGCGCCTACAGTCTTCACCGAAGAACTTGTCTATGATTGCCGTCTCATGAATGGTGCAACTGCACGTGGATTTGCAACTCAACTGAGAGACCTTTATGCCGAATCAGATCGTCTATATGATCCCCAAGCCTACATTTTAGATCCTGCAGTTGTACTAAAATTAAGTAAAGAAATAGTTAAAGGAAAGACACATCTTGAGCGGACGAAAATTGCCGCTTCAGCAACGATTGAAGAATTAAGATATGGATTTAAAAATGGACTAGTACAACTTGATGCTAAGGAACTGAAATATCTGGACATTTTCGAAAAGCAACTTAAAGCTATTCCCGATGATGAAGCAAAATTTGCGCAAGAAATTATTAGCAGCACAACGAACGATAAATTTGATCCTGCGAAATACGATTTTAATTTCTAAAATAATAGTCCAAGTTACACCCCATATTGGTACAACTAAATCTTATGCAAATTCTCATAACTCTCTTTATATATATTTGCGCTCTTGTACAACAACAGGAGCGCTTTTTTTAAATGTTAAAGTTACCCCTTTTATGTCAAAGGCTTTCCATATAGGTCATAAAATAAATAATTTATCGTAATTGATTAATTTTCTGGTATAATAGGTATAATGAAAAAATTCACTACTGATCGCAAAGTCATTTGTATGACCAGTGTTTCGGAGGTGGCAATTTGAGTCAAGAAAATATTAATCAAGTAGAGGAATCTTTATGGCTTGAAAATCTTGTCGGACGAAGTTTTTTAAACAAAATGCTATGTTCTTTTTCAAAGTCAACAGGATTAAAGGCAATATTAGTAGATAGCTTGGGAAATACACTTATTGCTACTGATGAAATAAAGGACTGTCGATTTTGTGAAATGATAAAAGCTGATGGTATGGGCAAAAAAAAATGTCAACGTTCATATGCACGTGCCTGTAGGGATGCAGCAAAATATGGTGAGCCCTATATTTTTAGGTGCCATGCCGGCCTAATTATGTGGGCTGCCCCAATATTGATCGATAAACAGGTAGGATCTATCATCTGTGGACAAGTACTTATGTGGGAACCGGAGGATTATTTTTTAGAAGAAATTGAGGAAATGGTCAAGGGGCTTAACGTAGACATCGCGGCCGTTAAGTGGTCTGCAGCTCAATTAGAAGTAATGTCAGGCGATAGAGTTCAGGCTGCTTCAGATCTGTTATTTGTGATTGCTAATCAAATTGTGCAAAGTGGTATGACCGTCCTTGAACAAAGAAAACAAATATCTTCCCAACAAGCACGACTAGCCGAAGAAATCGAGGCTCGTAAACGTGCTGAAATAGCCATGATTACGATAGAATCAAGAGCAAATAGTATGAATTCCTTGGATAAGGAACATGAATTACGCGCTATGGTGCGAAGTGGCGACAATCTTGAAGCCCAGAAAATTCTTGAAGCTTTGTTATCAGATATAGTTTCTGAGAATTCGGAAGATATTGATGCTGTTAAATCAAGGGTAGCTGAGCTTGTGGTCATAATTTCAAGGGCTGCTGTAGATAGTGGTGCAACGTTAAACATTATTCTACAACAGAATGCTCAATTTTATCAGGATTTACACTCAATAACCTCTACAGCCGAACTCAGTAGTTGGTCTAAAACTATGTTAGATATATTTATGAGCCATGCTGCTGATAACAAAAATCAAAAAAATCTCCAAGCTATACAGAAAGCGGCAGAGTATATTCGCCAAAATTTCCGTAACAAGCTCACAATTGACGATATCGCTCAGGAAGTTTACCTTAGTCCTTGCTACGTTAGTAGAATCTTTAAACAGGGACTGGGTTGTACTATAATGGAATATCTCACACAGATAAGAGTTGAGGAGGCTAAAACATTATTAAAAAATCCCAAATATAACGTAATGCAGGTTGCCGAAGAAAGCGGGTTTGAAGATCCGGGATATTTTACGAGAGTGTTCAAAAAACTTGAAGGAATTACTCCCAGTCGGTACAAACAAAATGCTTTGTAAACTATGAGTTGCCAAGGAGTGAACTCAGTTGATAACTTCTGAATTGGAATTGATCACTAAAGCGTTATTAAAGGGACAGGCTAATAGGGTTAAGACTCTCACCACTCTTGCAATAGAGAATGGTATTGACCCACGGGTAATATTTGAAAGGGCATTGCTTCCTGGAATGCAGTTTATTGGAAGACAATTTCGAGATAATATCATCTACATCTCCGATGTCTTAATAGCATCGAGGGCAATGCATGCTGGATTGCATGTTTTAAAGCCCCTATTGTCAAATCCTAGGCAATCTTCGGTCGGGAGAGTTGTTATTGGTACAGTTGCCGGGGATTTGCATGACATTGGAAAGAATCTAATTGTCATGATGTTTCGCGGCGCTGGGTTCGAGGTCATCGATCTTGGAATTGACGTCCAGCCGGAAGACTTTGCGGAAGCAATTATAGAATATAAGCCTGATCTTCTTGCTATGTCTGCTATGCTTACGACTACGTTGGGTATGATCTCCGAGACAATACGCGAACTTGAACGACGAAAATTACGGCATGGTGTTAAAATAATAATTGGTGGTAATCCAACGAGCCAAGTCTTTGCTCAGTCCATCAATGCAGATGGGTATGCGGTTGACGTATTTCAAGCGGTTGATTTGGCACTAAAACTTATAAATTAATCGATAGTCCTAAATACTAAAGAAAGAGGAGCAATTTTATTGCCCCTCTTTTTCTTACGGTATAGCAAGAAAATTCAAGTTTGAAAATCTGCGTTTATTACGGGTATTGTTTAATTACAGTTTAACAATGAGCAAAAGTCGAGAACATTCAAAGTGGTACATTTTTAATGTTAAGATAAACCAAGATAAAACAAAATACTCCATTTAAAAAGACATCGATTAAGATTAACATATAATTGTACTCGAAAAGTTAAACAAATTATTTTATCGAATATCTAAGAATTTAGGAGGAAAAGAAAATGTTAATTGTAGGAGAACTAATAAATGCTAGTCGTAAAGCTATTGGAGAAGCTATTAAAGCGCAAGATGTGGAATACATTCAAAAGGTCGCAAAAGATGAGTTTGAAGCTGGAGCAAATTATATTGATGTAAATGCAGGTATTTTTGTCGGAAAGGAGCCAGAATATCTGCAATGGCTCGTGAAATTAGTTCAGGAAGTGGTTGACTGCCCTTGCTGTTTAGATAGCCCAGATCCAAAGGCAATTGAAGCGGCATTATCCGTGCATAAAGGTACTCCAATGATTAACTCAATATCTCTTGAAAAAGAGCGTTATGATGCGTTGCTCCCTGTTATAGCAGGAACAGACCTCAAAGTTGTAGCATTATGTATGAGCGACGATGGAATGCCGGAAACCATGGATGCTCGTTTGAAAATCGCTGAGAAACTCATTGGTGGACTTGTAAAAAATAATGTGCCCATTGAAAATATTTACGTAGATCCCTTGGTACAACCTCTCTCAGTAAATAGTTCATTTGCTGTAGAGTTTATAAATTCAGTAGAAGCCATTATGACACAGTTTAAAGGAGTTCATACCATGTGTGGCCTTTCAAACATATCCTATGGTTTGCCAGTCCGGAAGTTTATGAACCAAGCCTTTGCCATTATGGCAATAGCTAAGGGCTTAGATGGTCTGATTATTAACCCATTGGACAAAATGATGATGGCAAGTTTGGTTACTGCTGAGGCGCTGGCTGGAAGGGATAACTTCTGTGTCAATTATCTAAAGGCTTTTCGCAATAAGCAGTTTGATTTCTTAGGTTAATTAATTTAGTATTGTTGAATCCCCTTCTCAATTTGAGTAGGGGATTCAATCTATTTTTCTAGAAAAGATTAAGAGGAGATGACGTTATGAACATAACTATACTTCCTAATCTCGTTATAATGACGACGGACAATGAAACCTTAATGGGAGCTCTAGTACGCCACCATCTTCCGGTTCAAAATATATGTAATGGAAAAGGAACTTGTGGTAAGTGTAAAGTGAAGATATTCGGTTCTGTTCCTCAGCCTAGTGAGCGAGATATAGAATATCTCACTAATATCGAAATTAGTAACGGAATACGTCTCGCCTGTGCCGTGAAACCCCAAGAGGGAATGGTCGTTGAACTTGATTTTACGGAAGTGCAGGACCGCAAAGAAGGCATCCATTTAGGCATGAAACTTAATGCCCTTAACCCTGGTGTGGAAAAGGTGTTTGTTACCCCTAGTAAACCGTCGCTTGTAGATGAGCGTGGGGACTGGGATCGAATAGTGGATGAATTAAGTACTGTTACCGGAAAATCCTACGGTAGGGCGAGTTTAACCGTTCTCGGTAAGGTTCCTGATATATTACGTTCGAGTAACTGCGCCGTAACCGCTACGGTATGCGAAGATGAGATTATAGACGTTGAAGCAGGCGATACAACACAACGACTTTACGGTGTCGCGGTAGATATTGGTACAACGAGTGTGGCCACAGCTTTAGTTGATCTGAACAAAGGTGAGATCATGAAAGTTGTATCCACTGAAAATGGACAAACAGCTTATGGAGCGGATGTCATTTCTCGAATTACGTTCGCTAGAGAAAGCCAAGAGAATGCCATGAAATTACGCACTGCTGTTAGGAGAACAATCAACAACCTACTAGAAGAGCTTTCTGTTCGATCAAAAGTGAATACGAATGAAATCTTTAAGATGACGATTGTTGGAAATACAACGATGCAGCATTTACTGCTCGGTTTTGATGCGTCACATCTTGCGGTATCTCCATTCGTTTCCGTCTGCAACAGGCCTTTAGACTTTAGGGCAGAGGACTTGGAGATTAAAATCAATCCAAATGCTAGGATTTTCCTGCTTCCTAATATTGGAGGGTTTGTTGGATCTGACACATTAGGCGCAATAGTAGGAGCACCTATTGTTCTGGAATCAGGTAATCATTTGCTTGTCGACATAGGCACTAATTGTGAGTTGTTTTTAAAGACTGAGCAAACTATGGTGGCATGTTCTACCGCGGCTGGACCTGCATTTGAGGGGGCTGGAATTGCCCATGGAATGAGAGCAAAGCCTGGTGCTATAGAAAGTGTGACCCTCACTGAAGAGGGTGAAGTGAGCTATCAAGTTATCGGTGACCAGGAGGCTAGCGGGATTTGTGGATCTGGGCTGATTGAGGGTATCGATGAGATGAGGAAAGTGGGGATTGTCACTAAACAGGGTAAGTTTGTCGATCCCGAAAAAGTACAACTTTCGTCCGAGTTTCAAAAAAGAATTATTATGGGCGAAAAAGGGCGTGAATTTGTTTTCAGCTGGACGGATCAAGAGGCCGATGTTACTTTAAGTCAAAAAGATATTGGGGAATTGCAGTTGGCCAAAGGGGCTGTTTGTGCAGGGATTAAAACATTGGTTGAAATGTCTGGTATCACAGTACACGATCTTGATTCAGTTATTTTATCCGGAACATTTGCATCCTATCTAAAAGCGTCGAACATTATAAATATTGGACTTGTGCCAGACGTTCCTCTCGAAAAAATCAAAACAGTGGGAAATGCCGCTCATGTAGGGGCATTACTTGCTTTGCTTGATCAGCAAGAGCTGGCAAAGTCTAGAGAATTATATAGCAAGATAAAGCATGTTGAACTTGGAGGGAGCTCTGAATTCTCTAACTATTTTATGTCCAGTATGTACCTTGAACGGCAGAACTAAGAATTATTTGGTGTTTAAGAGAAAGTGAAAGGGACCCATTGACTCTCGTCAATGGGTCTCTCAACTTGAAAAGGTAATATACATTTAGAGCATAAATAACATTTCAGCATACGTAGGGAGTGGCCATAGTTCAGCATCGATGACTGTTTCCAGTTTATCCCCATCAAGACGAAGGTCTTGCATATCTTTGAAGACGTTATCACGATAAAATACGGATTGTGCATATGAATTTTCGGTTAAAGTAGTTGCTTTTAGAGTATCATTTTCAAGAATACTTAATTTTTGCTTAAAGGAAACTAGAAGTGAACCTAGCTCTTGAAGGAGGCCTTCTTGAACTGAGACGTCGACCGCTTCGGAGGCACTTTTAATCGCATTGATGGACTGGGCTAACTGAGTTGAATACTTGACAGCTGCGGGTATGATCTGATGTTTCGCCATATTGATCATCGTTAGGGCCTCAATATTTATCTGCTTGCTATATTGCTCCAAGTTAATTTCATAACGTGATTCGAGTTCAGTTCGGTTTAACACTTTATGCTTTTCATACAATTCGACAGTTGCTTCCCGAGTGAGAACAAGAGCGGCCTCTACGGTTGAGCTGATATTGGGTAGTCCTCGTTTCGCTGCTTCTTCAACCCAGTCATCTGAGTACCCATTGCCATCGAAAAGGATCCGTTTATGGTTTTTGGCAGTCTCTCTGAGTAGCTCTTTAAGGGTTTGATCAAAATCTGTTGCTTGTTCGAGACGATCTGCGAATTGAGATAGGACCTCAGCGATAATTAGATTAAGGACTACATTAGGACCAGAGATGGATTGAGATGAGGAAACCATCCGGAATTCAAATTTATTTCCAGTAAAAGCAAAAGGAGACGTGCGATTGCGATCGGTTGAGTCTTTGCGGAAGGCCGGTAGAGTTTGAACTCCACTGGTCATCTTTTCTCCTTGAAGTGACCGTTTGAGGCCCCCATTTTGAAGTTGTGCAAAAATATCTGTGAGCTGGTCGCCTAAGAAAATAGATATAATGGCTGGAGGAGCCTCGTTCGCGCCGAGACGGTGGTCATTGCCTGGCGTGGCCGCCGAAAGCCTGAGTAGCTCTGCATAATCGTCGACCGCTTTGACTATAGCACAAAGAATGGTAAGAAATTGAAAGTTTTCATGGGGGTTAGGACCTGGGTCGAGTAGGTTTTGTCCATCGTCAGTAGACATTGACCAATTGTTATGTTTACCTGAACCGTTGACTCCTGCGAAGGGTTTTTCATGAAGTAAGCAAACCATATCATGTCGAAGTGCTATCTTTTTCATACTGTCCATTACAAGTTGGTTGTGGTCAGTTGCAATATTTGTAGTTCCAAAAATGGGAGCGAGCTCAAATTGACCTGGAGCTACTTCATTATGCTGGGTCTTGGCTAATACACCGAGTTTCCACAATTCAACATTCAAGTCATGCATGAAAGCAGCCACTCGAGTTTTGAGACTTCCAAAGTAATGATCTTCTAATTCCTGGCCTTTGGGGGGCATGGATCCAAATAAGGTTCGACCAGTGAGTATGAGGTCCATCCTTTGATCGAAAAATTTCTTGTCTACTAGGAAATACTCCTGCTCTGCCCCAACAGTGCTAATGACGCGAGTAGCCGAAGTATTGCCAAAGAGTTGTAACATGCGCAAGGCTTGTTTAGAGAGCGCTTGCATGGAGCGTAAAAGAGGGGTCTTTTTATCAAGAGCTTCTCCTGTATAGGAGCAGAAAGCTGTTGGAATACAGAGAGTCAAGGAGCCAGCATCTTCTTTAAGAAAAGCCGGGGAGGTGCAGTCCCAAGCAGTGTAGCCTCTAGCCTCAAATGTGGCACGAATTCCACCGCTAGGGAAGGAGGATGCATCAGGTTCGCCTTGAATCAGTTCTTTACCTGAAAACTCCATAACAACGCGTCCATCTGTGGTAGGAGAAATGAAGGAATCATGTTTTTCAGCAGTTATTCCAGTTAATGGCTGAAACCAGTGTGTAAAATGTGTTGCACCTTTTTCAATTGCCCAATCCTTCATGGCATTGGCCACAACATCCGCGACATTTGGATCAAGAGGAAGACCCTGTTCGATTGTATTACGCAGAGATTTGTAAGTTGCTTTCGGTAACCGTTCTTTCATTATAGCATCATTAAATACGTTTTCACCAAAAATATCCATTTCCTCATCCTCTTCCTTTTTTCTGAGTAAGTGTATAAAAAACAAAAAGACTCCCCTTAAAAATTGTTTAACAATCTTTAAGAAGCGCCATTGCTTCAACTAGAATATATTCATAACTTAACACGTTATTAGCTAACTTACAAGAGGAAATATTTAAGGTATACAGTATTAATTTTTGAATTTTTAAGAGGCTATTATCCGTAGGTATACAGATGAATATGGATATAATCAAATTAGAAATAACGGATAACAATTAGTATACTGTATACAGCGTACCAATTGTTATCCGTTATTTTCGATGTATACTTAGAGGGAAGAATTGAAATCTGTTGCCATCGTTTCCAACGGAACCGCCGTCTTAGGCCTTGGAAATATAGGTGCGCTTGCCTCATAGGCAATACGGTTACCCCTGAAAAGGTTAAAACGATGGCCAAAGATCCAACTATCTTTGCTATGGCAAATCCTACTCCAGAGATTATGCCCGTTTGATCCTCGTGTGGCACCGGCTGTTGCAGCTGCTGTGGCCCAAGCCGCTATGAATAGTGGAGTGGCTAGAATAACCGTTGATCCGGAGAAAATTTCAAAGAAAGTTTTGGGCTATTCGCCCAGAATAGATTTAAAAGTCTAATAGAACATAGAGAGGGATTAGTCAAATGAGCTAATCCTTTTTCACGTTTATTTCATTTCTATTTTATAAGGAACGTTTAAATATGACATACTAAACGAATGAATTGAATTTGTATAAAGAGGTGTCGTGATTTGCTAAGTGATTTGATGCTTCGGATGCTTAACCCCTTGACGGATGATATGTTTGATACAATGTTGACAGAACCCTATTCTAATAACCCTTTAGTAATGTTAACAATCATGGAGAAAATGACGATGAGAGCTATTTCAGAGGCCGGAATGCGCGCTCAAACCGGAAAGGCACTCTCACGTCCGATGGGAAGTCCATTGAGAACTTCACCCTGGGAAAAGCTTCTCTTAAATCCACGTCAGCTATTTGAACTCCCCATGAACGATATGAGCAAAATAAAAACCAAAGTGGTGATAGGACCCAAGGCCAAAAAACCACTGGTCATAGATACGCCGATTATAATTACCGGTATGTCCTATGGGGGTTCATTAAGCCTAACTATGAAAGAGGCCTTGGCCAAGGGGGCAGCTATGGCAAATACTGCGACTAATACAGGAGAGTCGGCGGTTTCTCAAGAGGAACGAAAAGCGGCCAAATTCTTAATCGGTCAATTTAATCGGGGAGGATGGTTAAATGATCACGAGCAGCTTACGCAACTTGATGCCATTGAAGTCCAACTGGGTCAAGGTGCTTGGGGTGGGGCCGTAGAATCGACAATGGATTCTTCCAAAATGGATGACCATCTTCGTAAACTTTGGAAAGTTAAGCCGGGAGAAACAACTGGCAAGAAGGCACGTTTTCCAAAGGTGAATACTTCGGAAGATATCATTAAACTCGTCAATTCACTCAAAGATAAGTATGACGTACCGGTTGGTATTAAGATCGCGGGAACTCATTTTATAGAACGGGAATTAGAAATCATTGCCCAAACAAAAGCTGATTTCATTACAATAGATGGACAAGAGGGAGGAACGGCTGCATCCTCACCAACGCTAGAGGATGACCTGGGCTTACCAACTCTCTTTTCTATCGCACGCACTGTAGATTGGCTAAAGAAACAAGGGTTACGCGACCGCTATACGATTTTAGGCGCCGGAGGCTTACGTACCCCTGGTGAGTTTCTTAAAGCCTTAGCCTTGGGGGCGGATGCGATCTATATCGGGTCTATAGCTCTAATTGCCACGATGCAAAGTCAGATGACCAAGGTACTGCCAGGATCCCCAGCGCCCCAACTTGCTCTATATGATGGAAAATTTAAGGCTCAATTCGATCCAGAGGAAGGAAGCCAACACTTGGCTAATTTCCTAAAATCGTGCACAGAAGAGATGGTAATGGCTTTGCAAGCTATGGGTAAATCCAGTATTCGGCAGTTAGGGCGCGAAGATCTTGTGAGTATCGAACACGATTTGGCTAGGTCATTGCATGTAGGGTATGTAGGTGAGGCAGAATGCTCGAAGGACTTTATGCCTTTGACAGCTCGTTAATTTAGTCGGAGCGGAGGACAAAACGGTTTAAATCAAGAATAATAGTGCGAATAACGTCGAAAAGGATGTAGACTGGATTATTCCAGGTACATCCTTTTGTCAATAAGGAGAAAATTTCTTTCTTTTGGGAGATGACATTAATTTGCCTTTGCGCGGCATGCGTATATAATAATTGCAATGGATAAATTGAAATTTTTGCTTCTATATAAATAATAGTAAAAGGAGATCAAGAATATGGTGGAAATCGGTAAACGCCAAACGCTTAAAATTGCTAATTTTACATCGTTTGGCGCCTATTTAGATGCGGGCACGGGTGTTCGACATGATAATATTCTTTTACCCATAAAGCAATTACCGGAGGGAGCTACAGAGGGAGACCAATTACAGGTGTTTATTTATAGAGATTCCGAGGAGCGGTTAATAGCAACGACAAGAATACCTTTTGCTCAATTAGGGGACTTAGCCTATTTGAAAGTCCAAGCCAAGACAAAGATAGGCGCCTTTTTAGATTGGGGTTTAGAAAGAGGATTATTCTTACCTTTTAAAGAACAAAAATATCCTATTCAGGTGGATAAAAGTTATTTAGTAAAGGTTTATTTGGACAAGAGTCAGAGATTGTGTGCCACGACAGAAATTTATGAGTATCTATCGGCAGAAACTCCCTATCAAAAGAACGATAAAGTAATAGGAACGGTATACTCTACGAACCCTAGTATTGGTGTTTTTGTTGCGGTTGATAATAAGTATATGGGACTCATACCGGTCAACGAGAATTTTAGTGATTTAAGTGAAGGCGATCAAGTTGAGGCAAGAGTTATAAGAGTAAGGGAAGATGGAAAACTTGATTTATCCACCAGGGAACTTTCTTATATTCAGATGGAACACGATACAATGAAAATTCTTCAAGGGATAAAGGATAATGAAGGATTCCTAACTCTTAACGACAAAAGCAGTCCAGTTGAAATTCAAAGTCGTCTACATATGAGCAAAGCTGCCTTTAAACGAGCTGTAGGGAAGCTGTTAAAAGAAAATAGGGTTAAACAGACAGAAGGTGGTCTGATGGAAATAACCACTGATTCATAGATATGTAGTGATACGTATGTTCTAACCTAGTGCACTCATGCGATGCTCGAATAAGTCTCCAGCATTAATAGCTGTGGACTTTATAATGACTTGGGATACAAATAACTCGTTCCTAATTAATAGTTGTAAAGCTCAGTAATTGATATGAGGGATACCTAATGAAAATTATCGTAGATGCAGACGCATGTCCAAGGGCAGTATTACAGATTTGCATAAGGGTTGCCGGTGATTACGCTATCCCTGTATGGACTGTAGCAAGTTTTAACCATAATATCAAATCAGACCATCACGTCGTTGTTGGAAATACTTCACAAGAAGCGGATATTAGGGTGATGAATCTCGCCCAAGCGGGGGATGTGGCAGTGACACAGGATTGGGGCTTGGCGGCAATGTTATTAGGTAAAGGGGTAAAATGTTTAAGCCCTTATGGACGGGAGTTTAGTGAGACTACTATTGAATTTTTATTAGAGGAACGAGAGGCGAAAGCTAAGTTTCGTCGCAGTGGGGGTAGAACCAAAGGTCCGAAAAAAAGAAAGCTAGAGGACGATCTCAAGTTTGAGGCCTGTCTGAGGGATATCCTTACAAAAAGAGGGGCAATGACATAGTCAAAACAACAAGGTAAACACAGATCGAACAAAAACATCAAAGGCTTTGCACTTTTAGTAAGAATTGATTAAAATAAAGAGTGATATTGATATCAGTTTCAAACAATGGAGGTAAATCAATGAGTACGGTAGTGGAAACGAAGGAATTTCAAACAGAAATACGCCAATTATTGGACATTGTAATTCATTCTCTTTATACTGAACGTGAAATTTTTTTAAGAGAACTTATTTCCAATGCAGCAGATGCAATGGAGAAGGTTAGGTACACACAACTCACAGGCCCTGAGGTTAAAGACAAAGATTTAGCGTTAGAAATATTTATAGATACCGATGAGAGTGCCCATACATTAACCATTACGGATACCGGCATTGGGATGACCAAGGAAGAATTGGTTGAAAACTTAGGGACCATCGCTCATTCGGGATCTAAGGAATTTATCAAACACCTTTCTGCCAAAGGGGATCAAAAGGATCTTAACCTCATCGGCCAATTCGGGGTAGGTTTTTACTCAGCTTTCATGGTTGCAGATAAGGTGACGATATATACTCGTTCTTATCAGCAAGAGGGTCAAAGCTATGTTTGGGAATCAGACGGTGTAGGTAGTTATACAATTAAAGAAGGGGAAGATCAAAGTCGGGGTACGAAGATGGTCCTCAAGTTAAAAGAGGATGCCTATGACTTTGCTAAGGAAGAAACAATTAAACGAGTAATAAAACAGTATTCAAGTTTTGTGCCCTACCCAATCACTCTTAATAGTCAGAAAGTGAACACTGTTGATGCTTTATGGACTAAGAACAAAAATGAAATTACGGATGAGGAGTATAATGAGTTTTATAAATTCATAGCCAATGCACATGATGAACCACTTATGCGTCTCCATTTTTCCTCCGATGCCCCGTTAAATATTAATACCTTGTTATTTGTTCCGAAGGAAAACTTTGAGCAATTTGGTTTTGGACGAACAGAACCGGGAGTTAACCTCTATTGTAAAAAAGTTCTTATTCAAGAGAAATCCAAGGTAATTTTACCCGAGTGGCTGCGGTTCTTAAGAGGTGTTACTGACAGTGAAGAATTGCCGCTGAACATATCTCGAGAAACCATGCAGGACAGTGCTTTAATTGGTAAGCTTAATAAAGTAGTTACAGGTCGTTTCTTGAAGTTTCTAGAAGGACAAGCTGCTTCTGAACCGGAAAAGTATAAGGAGTTCTGGGAGAAGTTTAACCTCTTTATTAAGGAAGGTGCTGCGAATGACTTCACACATCAAAAAGAGCTTGTGAAGCTTTTACAGTATGAATCTTCAACAACGCAGCCCGGCGAACTAATATCTTTAGCAGATTATGTGGGTCGAATGAAAGAAAATCAATCAACTATATATTATGTCAACGGACCTTCACGTGAGGTGATCGAGTCTGGACCATATCTGGAAATATTCCGTGATAAGGGACTTGAAGTAATCTATACGTATGCTGCAATTGACGACTATATATTTGGTTCGATAGGGGAATATGAAGGAAAAAAACTTGTTTCGGCTGACCAAGCAGATTTGGATTTGAGTGATAGTTCGGCGAAGAATCGCAGCGAACAAGCCTTATCTGAAGAAGACGTTAAGGCATTGACGGACTGGCTTAAAGAGATTTTGGGCGATAAGGTGACTGAAGTGCGTGAATCTAAACGCTTGATAGATAGTCCGGCAGTTGTTCTTAGTCCATTCGGAACAAACAGTATGCAACGAATGATGCAACTAATGAACAAAGATTTAAATAATTTAGGACCTAGTATTTTAGAGATTAATTCCGAGCATCCAATGATAAAACGCTTAGATGAAGCACGCAAAAAAGAAGACACCTTTGCAAAAATCGCGGCCGAACAAATATTTGAAAACGCTCAAATTGCAGCGGGGCTCATTATTGATCCTAGAGGAATGGTGAACCGACTTAATGAAATTTTAACGCGTGCGTTAGGTTAATGGAACTTATATAAGGATTGAAACAGTAAGGTGCTGCACTCCGCGCAGCACCTTACTCTGTTGAGTTATTTGTGAAATCAATACCAATACGATTATCTAATTGATCAATAGTAATTATGAATTTTACAAGCTGGTGAAAATTCCTTAGACTGATAGTGATAATAAGAACAAACACTTATCTCAAAAAGGAAAGGTCGGTGTTGGATGGGGGGAAGGAAGTAAGCCATTCAGCATCGACTGAATTATGTTGGATGAAGAACTTCTAGAGGCTCTTGATTGAACGTCCTGGTAGAGATGGACAAAATGTCTCAGCATATTAACTACAAGGAGTGGTCAAGAATGAACAATACGCTAAAGGACCTCTTGGAAGAGAAGAGATCCGTAATTTTAACAAAATGGTTTGATTCAATCCTTGATACGTATCCTGCCGATGACTCTGGCTTTCTAAAAAAACAAAAAGACAGGTTCCTTAATCCAATTGGCCATACGTTTACAAATGGAATTGATGGTGTTTTAGGAGGACTAATTAGTGGTCAAGATGTCGAGGAAAGTGCATCCTTTCTCAATGACATTATCAAAGTAAGAGCAGTTCAAAGTTTTTCTCCTTCAAAGGCCATGGGCTTTATATTTGCATTAAAAAAGGTCGTTCGAGAAGAGCTTAAAAAAGAAATTAGGCAAAACCAGATCAATGAAGAGTTGTTAGGGTTTGAATCTAAGATCGATGATCTGGCACTTTTTGCCTTTGATATATATGCAAAATGTCGTGATCAGCTATCTGAGCAAAAGACAGAAGAGCTAAAGAGAATGACATTTTCACTACTTAAAAAAGCAAATTTAGTATCCGAGATCCCTGCTCAAGAGTTTGAGCGCAAAGACCTAGATTTCAATATTTAAGGAAGGAGGTCGTAGAGTGAAAGCCTTATATTCTTTCCTCGCAGTAATTGTACTCATCTTAATCGCCACATTAGGAGTAAATGTGGCAAATATGTCCTCTGTTTTTGGTATAATTGTTCCTTATTTGGCATTTGTAGTATTTGTGGGTGGGTTTGTTTATCGCGTTATTAAATGGGGTAAGTCTCCGGTTCCTTTCCGCATACCCACAACCTGTGGACAACAAAAATCTCTCCCTTGGATTAAACAATCAAAGATTGAAAACCCAACAAGTGCATTGGGCGTTATTGTGAGAATGGCTTTGGAAATACTCTTTTTTCGCTCCCTGTTTCGAAACACCAAGACCGAATTAAAAGAAGGGCCTTATGGTCCGCAATTAGCCTACGGCTCGGCAAAGTGGTTATGGTTTGGTAGTTTGGTTTTTCATTGGTCTTTCCTCATTATCGTAATCAGACATCTTAGATTATTCATAGAACCGGTACCATTTTTTGTTCAGATGCTTGATGGACTGGACGGTATGCTTCAAATTGGATTACCACCAATCTACTTAACGGATTTGTTCTTTGTTGTTGCAGTGACTTTTCTATTTCTTAGAAGAATTCTTATACCGCGTGTAAAGTACATCTCGCTTCCTGCGGATTATTTTCCTCTCTTTATGATTTTCAGCATTGCGGTTTCCGGAATACTTATGCGATATTTTTATAAAGTTGATATTATCGCTATCAAAGAGTTCGCAATTGGGTTAGCTCAATTTCATCCTGTAATACCACAAGGAATTGGTGTCATTTTCTACGTTCACATTTTCCTTGTCAGCGTATTATTTGCCTATTTCCCACTTAGTAAACTTATGCATATGGGTGGAATTTTCCTAAGTCCAACAAGGAATATGATAAGCAACAATCGTATGGTAAGACATATTAATCCATGGAATCCTGTTTTAGAAGTTCATACGTACGAACACTATGAAGATGAATTTAGAGAAAAAATGAAAAAAGTCGGTTTACCGGTAGAAAAGGAGTGATCGAGGATGGCGCCGAAAGTTAAACTTCCTAAGCCGGGAGAATTATCGATTATCGATTACTCTCTTCCCGCAACAGATTGGATGGATACACCGGTTGAGTTTAAACCGAATACTTTTTGCTGGGGTGCAAAGGGAAAAGATCTTGAAACCCTTGGGTTGCCTAACGCAAGAGATTGGAACCCATCAGAAGAGGATTGGAAATTACCAGAGAACTGGGAACAAACGGTTTTGGATGGAATCGCAGAGAGACTAAGTAAATATCGCTCATTCAAGATATTTATGGATATTTGTGTTCGATGCGGTGCCTGTGCAGATAAATGCCATTTTTATATATCCACCGGTGACCCTAAAAATATGCCTGTTCTTAGAGCAGAACTTCTTAGATCTGTTTATAAAAGATACTTTACCAAGTCTGGCAAACTTTTTGGACGTCTTGCAGGTGGAAGAGAACTTACAGTTGATGTTTTAAAAGAATGGTGGTCTTACTTTTTTCAGTGTACAGAATGTCGCCGTTGTTCAGTCTACTGTCCTTATGGTATTGACCAGGCAGAGATCACAATCATTGGTAGAGAGCTGCTTAACTTACTGGGTTTAAACATTAACTGGATTTCTGGGCCCGCTGCTGCATGTTATAAGAAGGGAAATCACCTCGGAATTGAACCCCATGCACTTACTGGGATCATTGATTCAATGTGTGATGATATTGAAGATATTACGGGCATTCGAGTGAATCCTACCTTTAACCGAAAAGGTGCAGAAATTCTCTTTGTCACTCCCTCAGGGGACTTTATGGGCGAGCCTGGAATTTATACTTGTATGGGTTACCTTATGCTTTTCCATGAACTTGGCTTAGATTATACATGGAGTACGTATGCATCTGAAGGTGGAAACTTTGGATTCTTCACATCAAATGATACAGCTAAAAGACTTAATTACAAAATATACGCTGAAGCTAAAAGGCTAGGTGTAAAGTATATCATTGGTGGAGAATGCGGTCATATGTGGCGTGTCCTGAACCAATATATGGACACATGGAATGGTCCAGCTGACTTCTTGGAAGTTCCCAAATCACCGATAACCGGAACCGTGTTTGAAAATGCAAAGTCAACAAAAATGATTCATATCTCTGAATTTGTGGCTGACTTAATTAAACACAATAAACTTAAGCTGGATCCCAGTCGAAATGATCATTTAAAGGTTACATTCCACGATTCCTGTAACCCGTCAAGGGGAATGGGGATGTTTGATGAGCCAAGGCATATTATCAAAGCGGTATGCAATAACTTCTATGAGATGCCTGAAAATACTATCAGAGAACAAACGTTCTGTTGTGGTAGTGGTTCTGGACTTAACGCCTCAGAAAATATGGAACAACGAATGAGAGGTGGATTCCCCAGAGCAAATGCCGTGAGGTACGTACAGCAAAAACACGGAGTTAACATGCTAGCTAATATATGCGCTGTTGACCGTGCTGCACTACCCGCATTGATGAACTACTGGAATCCAGGTGTAGAAGTTGCTGGTGTTACTGAGTTATTAGCGAATGCTTTAGTAATGAAGGGCGAAAAAGAGAGAACTCTTGATATACGCCTTAATGATCTACCGGGAAAGGGAGGTAATGAGTAATGTATAAAGGCGGTAAGATAATCGCTGCTCTTATTATCTTTGTTGCTTTCCTAACCTTTCCCATTTTCTATAATTTGGGGAAAGCAAATGCGGGTCCTGACGTACCCGTAGTACAACAAACAGCAACTACGCAATGTGTAGAGCCAGCAGAATATATGAGGGCTAATCACATGCAACTACTCAATAAATGGAGAGACTCATTTGTACAACAAGGCAAGACGGAATACGTTAATAGTCAAGGAAAAACATTCGAAATTAGTCTTCAATCTTGTCTGCAATGTCATTCAACTGGGACGGTACCGAACGCAGGAGGAGCTAGTATTCCAGCATCGAACACAGGAGGAGTTAGTAACCCAGCGTTAAATACGTCGGACCAATTCTGTGTATCATGCCACAATTATGCATCAGTAAAGCCTACCTGTTGGAGTTGCCATTCTGGTCCAGAGGGGGCAACGAAATGAGTATTAATAGAAGACAATTTTTGAGAAGAGCCGGTGCTGTCACTGCATTGGGGCTCGGAGGTTCTTTTGTTGTAACAGGACTTCGTGGCAAAGCAGCTAAAGCTGCATCTGAATATGAGACGAATCAACAGGGCCTTGTAGGAAAACATTGGGCTATGGTTGTTGACATGAGTAAGTTTAAAACTGAAGAAGACTTTACACGTGTTATTCAGTCATGCGATACTATTCACAACATCCCAGACTTTGGCAATAAAAAGGATGAGATTAAGTGGATATGGAAAGATGATTTTGAGCATACGTTCACTGAATCACAAAATGAATATTTATCGGAGGAGTTTTCAAAGCTTCCCTTTCTGATAATGTGTAATCACTGTGAGAATCCTCCTTGTGTTAAGGCTTGTCCAACCGGAGCAACATTTAAACGGCCTGACGGAATTGTCTCGATGGATTTCCATCGTTGCATCGGTTGCCGATTCTGTATGGGGGCCTGTCCTTTTGGAGCTAGAAGTTTTAATTTTAGAGACCCCAGACCTTATATCAAAAAAGTTAATCCTGATTTTCCAACAAGAACAATCGGAGTTGTTGAAAAGTGTACCTTCTGTGTCGAGCGTTTGGCAAAAGGCCAGATGCCAGCATGCGTTGAAGCCTCTAACGGGGGATTGATTTTTGGTGATTTGGATGATCCTAATTCAGAGGTTCGTAAAATTATTAGTACAAAGTACACGATCAGAAGAAAATC
>JAUZPJ010000100.1 GCA_030706025.1 Bacillota bacterium
ATGCCACCTTGGAAAATTGGGTACTTAATCCCTATTAGTTCACAAATTCTTGTTTTAATCATACGTTTATGCCTACTTTCGTCCATTTCAAAACACACGCTCCCCATGTTAGACCTGTACCGAATCCCACCATAACAATAATATCCCCCTCGGCAAGACGCCCCGCTTTAATCGCTTCATCCAGCGCTACTGGAATGGAGGCGGCTGACATATTACCATACTTGTCTAAATTAACGACGACTTTATCCGGTGAGATCCCCAGGCGCTTAACTGCAGCATCCACGATCCTAATATTGGCTTGATGGGGAACTAGGAGATCCACATCGTTTTTAGTTAAGCCAGCCCTCTCTAGGACCTTTACAGAAGCATCTCCCATAATTCGCACAGCGAATTTAAAGACTTCTTTGCCCTCCATCTGAATGGTGTGAAGGTTCTTTTCAACTGTTTCCAGACTTGCTGGACAGTAGGACCCACCAGCCGGTTGAGAAAGCAGCTTACCACCCGAACCGTCTGAACCTAATTCAAAGCTCAAGAGGCCAAATCCCTCTTCCACGGGTTTTAACACTGCCGCCCCTGCACCATCACCGAAAAGGATACACGTAGAACGATCTTTCCAGTTAAGCACTTTACTTAATGTCTCAGCGCCAATGACGAGCACAGTTTTGTACATTCCAGTAGCAACAAACTGACTTGCGGTTGCTATCCCATAAATAAAACCTGTGCATCCAGCCTCAAGATCAAAGCCTGCCGCATTTTTTGCCCCTAATCGATCAGCAACGAGACAGGCCGTTGCCGGAAAAGCATAGTCTGGTGTTATCGTCGCGACTACAACTAGGTCAACTTCCTCCGGAGAAATTTGAGCATCCTCTAAAGCCCTTAACCCCGCTTGGTAACATAATTCTGATACCGGCATATCATCGGGGGCAATATGCCGTTCTTTAATCCCTGTACGCGCTATGATCCATTCATCATTGGTGTCAACAATTTTCTCCAAATCTGCATTTGTTAAAATTTTTTCAGGAACATATGCCCCCGTCCCCACAATTCCTACACTTCGCATAGTCGCGTACCCTCTTTTCTTTTTGATAAACATCAAACTCCCTCAAGGAGATCCTTCCCAATCTGCTGAATCAATTGAATTTCTACACATTCCCGAGCCACCCGTACCGCATTAAAAATTGCTCTCGAGTTCGAGCTGCCGTGGCAGATTATGCTTATCCCATTAACCCCAAGTAATGGAGCGCCTCCGTATTCAGCATAGTCCATCATCTGGGCGATCTCTTTCAGACCCGGTTTCACAATGAGTGCACCCAGCTTACGGAACGTATTTGCAGTAATCTTTTCCTTTATCTGCCGAAACAATACTCCCGCTAGACCTTCTGCTGTTTTGAGAAAGACATTCCCTACAAAACCTTCGCAAACAACCACATCGGCACGTCCAAAGGGAACGTCACGTCCCTCAATATTTCCGATAAAGTTAAGCGGGGCTCCCTTTAATAAAGGGTAAGTTTTCTGAGTCAAATCATTTCCCTTTCCCTCTTCGCTTCCGACATTGAGAAGGCCCACACGTGGATTTGGAATCCTTAAAATTTTTTCTGCATAAATACTACCCATCTGTGCATATTGGCAAAGTTGCTCAGGCGTGGCATCCATATTAGCTCCTACATCTAGTATAAGCTTACCTCCCTCAGGAGTCGGAAGAACTGTGGCGATGGCCGGACGTTCAATACCTTTAATTCGCCCTAAGCCTAATAGAGCAGCAGCCATTTGTGCCCCAGTGCTTCCTGCACTCACAACAGCATCAGCCTCACCAAGCTTCACCAGTCGGGTTGCAACGACAATTGAAGAATCCTTCTTCTTTCGAACAGCATTAGCGGGATGTTCGTCCATTGCAATAACCTCTGTTGCTTCATAGAGAGAAATGTTGTTTGGTTTATCACTCGTAAGAAAGGGCGAGATCCGCTCTTTTTGACCCACTAGAATCAGTTGAACATCGGGATCCTTCTCTGCAGCTATCAACGCCCCTTTGATTATCTCCTCCGGTGCATAATCGCCACCCATGGCGTCTACTGCAATTCTCAAGCCCTTCATCTCCGTTCCATCACTTACGCTAACCTTCCCTGGCAAAAATAACCCAATTCCCTTGGAACACTTCCTCTGAATCAACCTTTATGGATACATCAACCCAATATTTATTTCGTGTTCGCTTCATTACGATTCCTTCGGCTACGGCTACCTCACCTAATTGAACTGGCCGGATGAATTTCATCTCGACACTCCCCGTTAAGGCCATAGGTGCATCCACTAGGGCAATGGCAAGGGAATTAGCCTGTGCAAAAAGATAATGACCGCGGGCAACTCTAGCCTTTGCCAAGACCATGCTCTCTTCAATCCTCAACTCGGAACGCGCTGTCTCACCAACAACAAGTTCTAGCAATTTCCCAATTAATTCTTGGTGATCTAGGGACCTTAATGCAAAATATGCATCTTGAGCTACTGCCTTGGTTCGTTCCCTCAATTCAGGGATCCTAAGTTCTCCACGATCTAACCTGATCGTCGATACACTCACCTTAAAACGCTCTGCAAGTTCCTCGTCGGTGAAGAACGGATGCTCGGAAATTTCTTTCACTAATATCCGGCGGCGGTCTTCCTTATTATACCGAACCATTTAATACCACCATTTCTACCTTGAATAACGATTAATCCTTATTATTCCAACTATCCAATATTATGACCTGGTCACAATTATAGACTATCATGTCCCTCATTTCAAGAAATAGCCTGTCGAATAAAGACAGAAGATAAAATTTGTCCTTAAAAGATTTATAAAACAAAAAACAAAGAACTCTTGTAATTGAAAGAGTTCTTTGTTTTTTGCGCGCTAAACCTTATGATTCCATAGAAATTACTACCTTGGAATTATAATACCCACAGTTAGGGCATATATAATGCGGCATTTTCGGTTTATGGCATTGGGGGCATTCGATGTGGTTTGGTGCAGTTAGTTTCCACATAGCCCTGCGTTTACGTACTCTTGTCTTTGATTGGCGATGTTGCGGAACACCCATAATTACACCCCCTTTAGGTTCTCCAAAATTAATCGAGTGACTGCCACTTGGCCAGTGCTGATAACCGGGGGTCAATGTCATCCTCCCCGCAATGACACGCGGTAAGATTACGATTCGCACCACAGGTCGGGCATAGCCCCTGACACTCCGCCGAACAAATAAACTTCATCGGTAACGCTAACACAATTTGTTCAAAAATTCGCTCGCTAATCTCGACCTCATCTTTGTCCAACAGAAGTGCTGTCTCTAATTGCTCTTCTGTAGCCTGCGACCGGAAAACCCATTCATCTTGATAAGAAAGACTCAATGGATATACAAACGACTCTAAACAGCGTCCGCATATTACCTTTAGCTCCGTATCAATGGTTCCGTTTACTAGCATAGCCTTACTTGTGTTGTTTACCTGAAGTTGAACGTGTACCGGTGCCTGAAACGAGAGTCCCTCTGTTGCCAAATCGAAGGGGGAAAAATCTTCCGTAAGATCATAATGTATACTCCGGCCTTCACTATAACGAACTTGGGCTACATTCACTTTCATATTATCCACCTCAATACACTTATACTATTATAGATGGGACATTTTTCTTTGTCAAGGGAAACTCCTTACGAGAAAAGAGTACTGTTATTGTAAAGATTTCTTCTGTGTCAATTCAAGGGTGTCCAAAGCAATCATTAGTTCTTCGTTTGTCGGAATAACTAAAACTCGACAACGCGCATTTGGTTTCGAGACATCCACTTCCTCACCTCGAACTTTGTTCTTCTCGACATCGAGATGTATACCTAGGTAATCCATATTTCGGCAAATAACTTCTCGCATGTGTGATGCATTTTCACCAACACCAGCCGTAAAAATCACTGCATCAACCCCACCTAACACAGCGGCATAAGAACCAATAAACTGCTTAACATCATGCGCGAAGATATCCAAAGCCAATTGAGCACGCGAATTTCCTTGTTCGGCGGCCACTTCAATATCTCTAAAATCACTACTCACTCCTGAAACTCCTAAAGCGCCACATTTACTATTTAAAAAATCATTAACCTGTTCACAGCTAAATCTTTCTCGACACATGATATACGTAACAATTGCTGGATCTAATGCTCCTGAGCGAGTTCCCATCATCAATCCATCCAACGGAGTAAAACCCATTGAGGTATCTATAGATCTTCCCCCACGGATAGCAGAAATTGAGGCACCGTTTCCCAAATGACAGCTTATTAGCTTTAGTTCTTGGAGTGGTTTTTTAAGAAGAACGGCGGCACGCTGACTGACATATTTATGGGATGTTCCATGAAAGCCATATTTCCG
Organism: Bacillota bacterium; assembly: GCA_030706025.1. Classification (GTDB taxonomy): domain Bacteria; phylum Bacillota; class Desulfitobacteriia; order Desulfitobacteriales; family Desulfitobacteriaceae; genus Desulfosporosinus. Next base: position 4,378 of record JAUZPJ010000100.1, read on the forward strand.
AATACCATAGTTTTCGTAATACTCATACGGCAATCCATAAATATAGCTTTCTGGCTTCATTGTTTGGTGGAAGGCTGTATCAAAGACCGCTACTTGAGGTGTAGTCGGCATCATTTTCTGACACGCTTTAATTCCCGCAATATTGGGAGGATTATGGAGTGGGGCTAGTTCAATACATTCTTTTAGTGCCGCCATTACAGCGTCGTCAACGACAACAGAATTAGCAAATTTCTCTCCGCCATGCACAACACGATGCCCCACTGCATAAATCTCACTTAAATCTTTCAGAGCACCGTATTCAGGAGATACTAAAGCTTTCAGGACAAGCTCGATTGCCGTGACGTGACTTGGTATTTCAGTCTTGATAATATTCTTCTTTCCAGCAGTTAGACTATGCGTAAGAACAGCACCCGACAGGCCAATACGTTCAACGAGCCCTTTTGCGATTGGGTTCTTGGTGTCCATATCAATCACTTGGTATTTTAGTGAAGAACTCCCACAGTTAATAACAAGAATTTTCATTTCCTCTACCCCTTCTTATTTTACCCATATAGTTCTTTCTAAGTATAATAGGTAATAGTCTTCCCAAGAATGAATAAATTTCATCTTTTTTTAGATACCATTTATTTACTTAGAAATTTTTTGCATCCTTCGTGAGTTTAGCACAAAATTACGTTTTTTCAACCCCTTACGCCATTATTCTCCTAATTTCAGAAGATTGCGCCAACGCAACATTCCGTCCAAGGCGGATTCCCTCTTCGGCATGATCAAACTGCAGGCTTCCGATATGTCCAATATTTGGTTGAATTAGCAGGTCCGCACCATGGCAATGTGCGCGGAAGACTTCATCTTCGAGAATTTCAATAGACTGAAGTAAAATATCCATAGCACTAGAAAGTTTAGTCGCCAACCCCCTCTTAACATCAACCGCCAAAACCTTTTCTGCTCCCATACTCCGAGCAATATGTACTGGTAATCGATTCTTAACTGCACCGTCGACTAAGAGACGACCTTGGTAACGATAGGGCTTGAAAATGCCGGGAATAGAAATACTGGCCCGTACAGCCTGGGCCACACTTCCCTCTTTAAAAACCACAAGTTCCCCTGTTTCGATATCCGTGGCCACGATTGCCAACGGGATCTCTAAATCTTCAAACGACATATCTTTGGTGAGCAAGCGGAGTACTTCAAGGATCTTGTCCCCTTTAACCAGTCCTTCTTTGGAGACAGCAGGGTCTAGAAGCTTTTTGGCAAACCCCGGATAAGTAAGTAGTCGTCCAATGCGATATAGATCCAATCCAGCACACCACAAAGCACCAAAGATTGCTCCTGCACTGCATCCGACCACAATATCCATCCTTATATTCTCTTCTTCTAGTACTTGGAGTACCCCAAGGTGTGCGAACCCACGCGCCCCTCCGGCACCCAAAACAAGACCTCTTTTCGGACTCATTATATTTCTCCTCCTCAATCCAACTTCTAGGGCCTAGTATTCCATCATATAATTTATGAACAAAAATCTAGGAAGGTGATGGCCTCATGTCCAACGTTGCCCGTGTCTTTGCATTAGGCCTTCTCGCTCTCGGCATGTTTGCCTATCCCCAGGAAGTTCTTAGCTCTGCCGGTAGAGGATTAACCTTATGGTGGAATTTTGTCCTCCCTGCCTTGCTCCCCTTCTTTATTATTTCTGAGCTTCTCATGGCAGCCGGTTTCGTTCATTTTCTAGGTGTCCTTCTAGAATCATTTATGCGTCCGATCTTTCGCCTTCCGGGCAAAGCCGCTTTTGTGGTTGCCATGGGATACACTTCAGGCTTTCCCATGGGGGCGGTGCTAACTGCACGGCTTCGTCAAGCTGGTGAAATTACACGGGAGGAAGGTGAACGTCTCTTAGCCTTTACCAATAACCCCAGTCCCGGTTTTATGCTTGGAGCAGTAGCCTCCGGAATGTTAGGTAAACCATCACTTGGAGTTTTATTGGCTGGTTCAGTATATCTTTCCAATTTAATCGTCGGCTTCCTCTTTCGCTTTTACCGCATTTCATCTAAATCCAGCCAATCAGCAAATTTACCTTCCTTCAAACGAGCTTGGAGAGAGCTAAAGGAGACTCAAAACAGAGATAACCGCTCTTTCGGTCAACTTCTCGGCGATGCCATCAAACAAAGTACCACTACTGTCCTTATGGTTGCAGGCTTCATGGCCTTTTTTTCTGTTATTCTCCGACTTTTAAACCTCTGGCACGTTACATTATTTTTGGCATTTCTAAGCCACAGCGTCCTCCGAATCATTCAGATTCCTGTGTTACAAGCTTTTTACAACGGCCTCTTTGAGATGACATTAGGTTGTCAAGAAGCAATACGCGCTCTTTCTTTACTTCATCAGCAAGTAGCGCTTCTTGCCCTGCTCATGGGTTGGGGTGGACTTTCCGTGTTCGCACAAGTCGCCGGTTTAATTAGTGGTACTGATTTGCGTTTCTACCCTTTTGTAATTGCCCGGGTACTCCATGCAATCATTGCCTTAGGTTTAAGCCAGCTCTTCCTCTTAGTTGCCAAAGTTCCTACGACATCCTTCGTTCCTATTCAAACCCCTAGCGCATCTTTTTTCGTATGGAATACTTGGCACTTAAGCTCTCTTGTATTCATAGGGATTATGTCCATACTTTTCGTTATCACGTTGATCCGACGGCCTATGAGATAGCGGGACTATTATGTTAATAATAATAGTTATAAGCCTAAAATGGCAGTTGACTTGTTTCCAATTCAACTGCCATCAACTTCGTTATAGATGTAATTTTATCCTTGAACCAAGAGTGTCTAAGCCTTTTCGCCCTCGCCTTTCTCTTTTTCAGGCTTTCTTATGTTATCCCGATCTTCTTTAGCTAGTCCCTTCAATTCTTCGTGATTTTTACGTAAAGATTGAAGCGTTTCGTACAAACTCTCTTCGACGTGAAGCAACATTTCGTCAGCGTATTGGACAGCCCCAATCTTGACTTCCCGGGCAAAGGATTGCGCCTGCCTAACGATATCTTCGCCATAGCTCTGGGCCTGTTTGACCACTTCATTTTCCACAGCCATTTTATCGACGTACGATTTTCCCCGTTCCATAAGTTTCTGAGCTTCCTGTTGTGCTTCACTTAAGATTCGCTCTCGCTCTTTTATAACCCATTTAGCATTCGTTAGCTCTTCAGGTAAGGCAGCACGTACACGATCTAATAGTTCAAAGATCACAGTATCATCGACCAAAACCTTACCCGTCATTGGAATTTTAGGACCATGATCGACAATCTCTTCCAATTCGTTAAGTAAACCCAAGATATCGCTTTCCACTTAAATCATCTCCCTCGTCATACATCCGCTCTCTGTAAGTACCACACTTTGGTGTCCCCATATTCACTTGTCTTACGTATTTCATATGGATAAATATCTTCACTGAGTTTTTCATCCTTAGCCGTCTCTGCAATTATCACGCCCGTTGGTGGCAAATAGTTGTATTCTTTTAGGGTCAATATGCTCCTTGAAACAAGTTCCTGACGATAAGGGGGATCAAGAAAGATAAGGTCAAAAACCTCATGGGGGTTTTTTGATATATACTTAAATGCGTCCATTAACAGAAGTTTGGTCTTATGGTTAACCCCAATTCGTTCGAGATTCTCCCGTATAACTTGATACGCACTGAGACTCTTCTCGATTATCACTGCTTCGCGAGAACCACGGGAAAGAGCCTCAATCGCTAAGTTTCCGGTCCCAGCGAAAAGGTCTAGTACACGGGAATTTAAAACCTTGCTCCCTAAAACATTAAAGATTGCACCCTTTACTTTATCTGAGGTCGGACGTGTTTTCATTCCTTCTACCGCCTTTAATTGACGGCCACGCATTTCCCCTGCAATAATCCTCATAAATCCTCCAATTTATATTATAGCAGAGCTGATCGAGCATTTCAGCCATATTTATTTAGTTTAATTGGACTGTTTAACATTATATCACAGTAGATCATATTAATTCCCTATTTTTCCTGTATATCATTTAAGTTTTTGCTAATACTAAGTTTGGTATTCGATGCCTATGAACACGAAACATCGAATGTCCTTCCCCCATCCAGCTCTTCCTTTCGTTTCCTCTCTATTCACTGGGTGCTTTTAAAAAGCCCCAGTGATTTTTTTTCACTATCATAAAAGTATTAACTTTGGGTCAGCATAAGTTCAACAGTTCCCTTCGCTGAGCTTTACGCCAGCCAACTTTTTCTATAAATGCATTAAAGGAGTTAGAAACTATGAAGAAATCAGAACTCTATCGTCACCTCAATGTCCAGCTTGATTTAGCCGTTGAAGCTCACCAG
>JAUZPJ010000101.1 GCA_030706025.1 Bacillota bacterium
AAAAAACCAGTCGTCAGCACGTTGGTTGTTACGAATGCAGAAACTGCTTTGCCAAAAGAATCTTCATATAAAAGGATTTATCATTTTGAAATAGAACAAGGGATGCTTTCAGTGGTCGAAGGAAGTCTTGGATCAAGTGGTAAAGTCATCGCGACAGGATTTAATACCCAGTCTTGGCCGAAAGGAATTTTGGACATGGCTGCTAAGGTGGAGTTTTATTCGTTAGATGAAGTTCAGTCGTTTTTCGATACAATCAACGAACCTTTGTGGCAAGAGTAGAAATAGTAGAAAGGAATCGTCCGTCTTCTGTCGAAATCTATTAGCTTGAAAGGAAGACGTGTATGATTATTTTGGGTATTGACCCCGGAACGGCGATAATGGGATATGGTTTGATTGAACAAAAAGGGAATCACTTAAAGGCCCTTTCTTACTCTTGTTGGAGGACTCCAGCTCATACCCCTTTGGCTAATCGTTTGTTAATGCTATTTGAACAAATCGACTCATTTCTTAGGGAATACCAGCCAGATCAAATGGCGATCGAAGAACTTTTCTTTAACCGTAATACTACGACCGCACTAACGGTTGGGCACGCCCGTGGCGTAGCCATGTTAGCCAGTGCTCAAAATAGAATTCCAGTCTTTGAATATACCCCATTACAGGTTAAACAAGCGGTCGTTGGGTATGGAAGGGCGGATAAAAAACAGGTCCAGCAAATGGTCAAAGGATTATTAAGGTTGGACCAAATTCCGAAGCCAGATGATACCGCAGATGCGCTAGCCATTGCTATTTGTCATGCCCACAGTTATGCTTTGGACAAGAGAGTGGAGGAATTGCGATGATAGGAATGCTGCGTGGTACTGTTTGGGAAATCCAATCAGAGCGTTTAATAATCGATGTACACGGGACAGGGTATCTTTTGACAGTGCCCCAGGGGTTGTTGGCCAAGGCATATCCTGGTCTAGAACTTGTCGTTTACACTCATGTTGTTATGCGTGAGGATGATTTATCATTATATGGATTCTCCTCTTTAGAAGAAAAGCAACTCTTTCTACAAATGTTAGGTGTTACGGGTATTGGGCCTAAGGCGGCGATATCCCTTCTGTCAACCTTTGGTGCTGTCCAAATAGAAAGTGCTATTGCAAGTGAAAATCTTAATTTATTAACGAAAGTTCCGGGTATAGGAAAGAAAACGGCGCAACGACTTATTTTGGAACTAAAAGAAAAGTTTAAAGGGAGTAATTTTGGTTCTTTTTCAATCGAAGGGAGATCCCTTTCGGAGCCATCTTCACTAGCCCTCTCCGAAGCTTATCAAACCCTGCTGGCCTTGGGTTTTGGCATAGATGAATCGAAACAGGTGCTAAGTCAAGTTCTTAAAGATGGTGGGGATTTAACGACCGAGATCCAGGTAAAAAAGGCCTTGCGTTTACTTGCCGGGGGATAAACTCTTAATAAGCTAAGAGATCTAGAAGAGAGGAGGGCTGATAAATGGAAGAACGTTTGGTAGCTCCCCAAGAACAACTTTCAGATCATGAAGGGGAAGCGCTTCGTCCTCATCGCATGAACGATTATATTGGACAAAAGAAAGTCAAAGATAATTTGGGCATTTTTATTCAGGCTGCAGCTACCCGTGGAGAGGCTTTAGATCATGTTTTATTGTATGGACCACCGGGTTTAGGGAAAACGACGCTCGCTAATATTATTGCTGCAGAAATGGGCGTAAGTATACGTACAACTTCAGGACCAGCGATTGAACGACCAGGGGATTTGGCTGCTATTCTTACGGGTTTAGAGCCTAGGGATGTTTTATTTATCGATGAAATACATCGCTTGAACTCGACGACGGAAGAGATCCTTTATTCCGCGATGGAAGATGGGTGTCTAGACATTGTCATTGGAAAAGGGCCGAGTGCACGTTCTATTCGCCTGTCCCTTCCACCTTTTACCCTTGTAGGAGCCACGACCCGTGCTGGACAGTTAACATCTCCTTTGCGCGATCGCTTTGGTGTTATAAGTCGATTAGAGTTCTATGAGGTTGAGGACCTTAAAGAAATTATTTTACGTGCAGCGAGTATTTTGCGTTTAAGCATAACGGATGACGGAGCAGAAGAAATTGCCCGACGTTCTCGAGGAACTCCTAGAGTCGGTAATCGCTTATTAAAGCGAGTGAGGGATTTTGCTCTTGTTTGGGAAGATGGTGTTGTCACGCAAGCAATAGCCAGGGAAGCACTTAATCGCTTAGAAGTCGATCCGGTTGGTTTGGACAATATTGACCAGAAAACCTTAAAAACCATTATCTTAACTTTTGCTGGAGGTCCAGTGGGTGTAGATACACTCGCAGCCACCATCGGGGAAGAATCTGAGACACTCGAAGATGTAGTAGAGCCGTATTTACTGCAAATGGGATTCTTGCAGCGCACCCCCCGCGGCCGCATGGCAACCATGAGAGCTTATCAACATCTTGGATATCCACTTCCCCAGGGTCAGGACCCAATAACCCAAGTTTAGGTGCAAGTTTGGGCGGTTCTTGAACTTGCATTTTTGGAGACAGTTCTTCTTGCAGATGCAGGGTGGCATGGAGCATTGAAGTCGAAAAAAAGTCCCTTGCACTTGCGGGCGAGAATACATGTCGAAGAACCGTCCCTAGTTTTGCATTAAGGACATATTGGAGGAGGAAAAAGGGTAGCCTGAGCATATAGCAAACTTGGAATCTTTCAAGCGATCAGACCCAAGAAGATTCCTTAGTTGCACTTATTCCACCTGAAAGTTATTCTTTCTGACTGGTGCAGGAAAGTGGGTGTGCAGAGCATGCTGCGGATTGTGTATCGGGTTTCCTTTTTATGCGTGGTTTTATTCTTATTCGTGCTGACTCCGGCTATACCGTGTCAGGCAGGGGAGATTTCGGTTGAACTTGTCTGGAAATTGGGTCAGGCTGGATGGGTCGAAATAGAAGTTGAACAAGGCAGCTATCAACTCATTATGGATAAAACAGTTCACGAATTTCCTCCGGGGTCCACTCTTCAAGTGGGTTGGGGAGGATGGGCACCAATTATGCGGATTAATCAAGGGGAATATCAAATTACCAATGAATCAGAAATAGAATTGAAGGGAACCAATCAAGGAAGTCTGCGTGTAAAAACTCCTAAAGGTCAAAATACTAGTTATCGTGGAGGGCTAAAATTTAACTGGCAGGATGATCATTGGAGGTTTTTTAATCGGATTGACAGTGAAGACTACCTAAAAGGGGTCGTACCGATCGAAATGAGCAATGACTGGGCTAAAGTTGGGCTAGAAGGGCTAAAGGCCCAAGCCGTCGCTGCTCGGACTTTTCTTGTAAAACACACTCAAAATGGCAAAAAAACGATTACAGATTCTCCGGATATTGATCAAGCCTATGCAGGTAGAAATGTGGAAGGGGAAGCCTCCGTGGCGGTAGAGGCTACTCGAGGAGAAATTCTCGTGGATACACAGAACGGGCTTCCGATCGAAGCGCTCTATTCTTCACATAGTGGTGGGTACACTGAGGATGCAAAAAATGTCTGGGGAAATCCCGATATCCATAATATTTCTCATCCTGACCCCTATTCCATAGGGATAGGGGGTGCGGCTAATCATTGGCGCTTTATTGTGTCTGCTTTGCTTTTGGGCTCAACCTTTGGCCTTGGACCCGTACAAAACATTGAGCTTGAAAAGTTCCCCTCTGGTCGAGTAAAAAGTGTAAGGATGGAAGATGCGTTTGGGCAGACCAAGACGGTTACAGGACGGACGTTTGTCAAAGCTTTCTACCCTTTCGGGCAGCCAATTCGAACGGCCGCCTTGTTGGGCAGTCTTTTCGAGGCCCACAAGATTCCTTCAACCCAAGAACCGAAGGAGAAAGCGGGCTTCAGCTTGATTCTGGGGGTAAAAGAGTCTCAACAGAAACAAGGGCCTTTACTTTCGAAAATTCTCAGTTCATCGTTGGGAACGAGTGATAATCCCCAGCCGTTTGACGTCTTCATCTTTGAGGGCAGGGGTTGGGGGCATGGAGTGGGAATGTCCCAGTGGGGAGCTTATCATATGGCCCAATTGGGGTATAATTATAAAGAAATATTATTGTTTTACTATAAAAACACGCAAATTCTACCTCACTAACCGATAACTTTGCTTTCGCGAACAAAATGTCGTCTCTCTTGTAATAAGGTTTTTGACTGGCGAATTATGAAGTTAGATTAAGAAAGGTCGTTTTTGGAAAAGGAGAAGGATACATTGAACGTTTCGGATTTTGATTTTGATTTACCGGAAACGTTAATTGCGCAGCATCCTGTAGAGCCACGGGATGCTTCCCGTCTTATGGTAATCAAGCGAGACAGTGGGGGGATAGAACATCATACGTTTCGGGACTTGGTCTCCCTTCTGAAAACGGGAGATGTGCTTGTGCTTAATAACACTCGGGTCATTCCTGCGCGTTTGATAGGGGAAAAAGAGGGAACTGAGACCAAGATCGAGGTCTTGCTTTTAAAAAGGCTTGAACTTGATGTCTGGGAAGCGTTGGTTAAACCTGGGAAACGCCTCAAGGTGGGGCAGAAGGTTTCCTTCGGTCGGGGAATCCTGATAGGTGTTCTGCAGGAGATACTAGAGAATGGAAACCGAAGAATTCAGTTTATCTACTCAGGAGTTTTTGAGAGTATCCTAGACCAGCTCGGTCAGATGCCCCTTCCACCTTATATTACCGCTCAGTTAGAAGACCAAGAACGTTACCAGACAGTATACGCTAAGGAGCGGGGTTCAGTTGCTGCGCCCACAGCAGGTCTGCATTTTACGCCTGAACTCCTGGGTGAACTCCAAAAGAAGGGCGTAGAAGTTGTTGAGATCCTTCTTCATGTGGGCTTAGGAACCTTTAGACCGGTAAAAGTAGACGATATCCGAGAACATACGATGCATTCGGAGTACTACCGGGTGGATTCGAACGCTGCAGAGCGAATTAATCGTGCAAAACAAGAAGGACGTCGTGTCATTGCCGTAGGGACTACAGCAGCAAGAACCTTAGAGTCTGTGGGTAATCAGGGAAGGATCGTACCGGGTGAGGGGTGGACCGATATTTTTATCTACCCAGGCTATTCATTTCAGGTTGTGGATGCCCTCTTAACGAATTTTCATTTTCCGAAGTCAACCTTAGTCATGTTGGTCAGTGCACTGGCGGGACGTGAATTGATTTTACAGGCCTATAAGGTGGCAGTTGCCGAGCGGTATCGGTTCTATAGCTTTGGTGATGCCATGCTCATTCTATGAGAACTCAAGGCGCAACAGCGGATAATTAAAGAAGGAAGTGAAGGGTTTGACAGCAGTTCATTTGGAAATACTAAAAGAAGATCCCCGGACGAGGGCACGCTTGGGAAAATTACATACACCACACGGTGTGATGGATACACCGGTGTTTATGCCGGTAGGGACGCAGGCAACGGTGAAGACTATGACCCCGGAGGAGCTCAAAGAACTCGGAGCAGGGATCATCCTAAGCAACACCTATCATCTGTTCTTACGTCCAGGGCAGGAGCTCATTCGGGAAGCGGGTGGCCTTCATCGCTTTATGAACTGGGACGGGGCAATTCTCACCGACAGTGGCGGTTTTCAAGTGTTTAGTTTAGGAGACTTGCGCACAATTAAGGAGGAGGGGGTAGAATTTCGTTCCCATATTGATGGCTCACGTCAATTTTTAAGCCCGGAAATTGCTACTCAGGTGCAAATGGCGTTGGGATCTGATATTGTTATGGCCTTTGACGAGTGTGCACCTTATCCGTGCACACATGAATACGCCAAAGATTCTTTAGAACGGACCACTCGGTGGCTTAAACGGTGCAAAGAGACCCTGACAACTACGGACACTCAATCTTTGTTTGGAATTGTTCAGGGAGGCATGTATGAGGATCTTCGACGCCAAAGTGCTGCTGAGATCGTAGAACTTGACCTACCTGGCTATGCTGTCGGCGGTTTAAGTGTCGGAGAGCCGAAGGAAATGATGTACCAAGTCTTGGATTATACGGTACCCTTGCTCCCCAGAGAAAAACCACGTTATCTTATGGGTGTTGGTTCCCCAGATGCAATCATTGAAGGGGTTATGCGGGGGATAGACATGTTTGATTGTGTGCTTCCAACCCGGATTGCCCGTAACGGAACAGCAATGACCCGCTTTGGTAAGGTGATTGTGCGCAACGCTGGATCTGCTCGTGATTTTAGTCCAATTGATCCAACCTGCGATTGCTACACTTGCCGAAATTATTCGCGAGCGTATGTTCGGCATCTGCTCAAATGCGACGAGATTTTGGGCCTGCGATTGATGACGATTCATAACTTGCGCTATTTGCAGAACTTAATGCGAGAAATTCGGGAGGCCATTAAAGAAGACCGTTTGCCAGAGTACCGCCAAAAATGTTTTGCTGATTACGGGTACGAGTAACAAAGGGCGGAAATCAGAGGCTGTAGCCCAATAGCGTAATTTCACTGAGCAAATTTTCCATTATGAATATTTGAAGGAGGATTTTGCGCTCAATATGGTGAATAGTTTTAAGGATTAAATAAAGGAGGATTCTAATATGTCTCAATCTACAATGTCCTTAGTCCTATATTTTGTGGTCTTTTTTGCTATTATGTATTTTCTCATGATCCGTCCACAACAGAAACAGGCTAAACAAAGACAGGCATTGCTTAGTAGCCTAAGGGTCAAGGATCGGGTAATCACAGCTGGTGGAATCTATGGTAAAATTACTAAAGTTAAGGATAACTCTGTTATGTTGCTTATCGCTGATAAAGTCGAGATTGAGGTGGCCAAATCCGGAGTTACTAGCGTAGAGAACAGAGATATTAACGATGATAGAGACAAAAAGACCGATAAAAAAACTGACAAAAAGGCCGATAAGAATGACAAAACCGTAAGAAATGATGAGAATGATAAAGGAATAAAGCTCGCCAAAGATGAAACAGACGTTAAACCAGAATCTTAGAGGGTCGGAATCGTCGAATTCAGAAATAGGCGGGATATAAAAATTGATAGGGAAGATAAGCATAAAAGCAAGTGGAAGCCCACTTGCTTTTATGCTTATCTTCCAGGGAGTAAAATTGGGGGTGAACATAAGTTGTCATGGTTAAAACGTTAACCTATGAGGAGAAAATCTATAACGAACAGGTACAAGCTCAATTGAATCATTGGGTAAGAAAACTATTACAAAGGCCAGGATTGTTGGAACGAACCTCGAAAATCCTTCAGACTAAAATTAACGACAAGGTTATCCCTAAAAAGGTCAATACAGTAATCACTTCTACTGTTAAAGGATTGATCAAGTCTGTGATTTTCGGAATTGATTTTATCCCAAAAAGTTCTCCGCTTTATAACGTATCACTACGAGAACGTGATCAACTAGCGGGGAAGCTTCTTTCGAAATATAAGACGATCGCCGCCGCAGAGGGTGCAGGAACAGGTGCTGGTGGGTTCACACTTGCAATGGCGGATTTCCCCGCACTTATTGCGATTAAAATGAAATTCCTTTTTGAATTAGCCCATATTTATGGTTTTTCGACGGAAGATTATCGAGAGCGCCTCTTCTTGCTGTATGTCTTTCAGCTAACCTTTTCCGGTCAAGAAAAACGCACTGACTTGTATAAATTGATACGGGATTGGGAAACAAATCAGGAGAATTGGCCAGCGACGAAGGAGGGGTATTTCCAACAAGTTGATTGGGAACAATTCCAACGGGAGTACCGAGACGCTATTGATTTTCGCAAGACTCTGCAGTTGGTTCCAGGTCTGGGTATTGCCGTGGGCGCCTGGGCAAACTATGGGTTGGTTGATGATTTGGGGACCGTTGGCATGAATTGCTATCGATTACGAATTATAGGGGGAAATTAGTTTGACAAAGGTGACTTTACATGAAATTAAGTCAGATTCTTATGTTCAAGGGTTAATTGAAGCTGGAAACCGTCATCTTGCTGCTATCGGATATACGGAACATGGACTTAGGCATGTTGGACTGGTTTCCAATATCGCATCAAATATTCTTGAAAAGATGGAACATCCCGAGAGGGAGTGCGAACTGGCTGCCATTGCAGCGTACCTACATGATATTGGGAACTCTGTTAATCGTGTCTCTCATGCCCAGACGGGGGCGATTCTAGCATCGGGAATCTTAGAACGGCATGGTATGCCGCCAGAAGAAATTGCCAGTGTCATGGGTGCGATTGGAAACCATGATGAGATGGATGGAAATCCAGTCAACAATATTTCTGCCGCATTAATTCTTGCCGATAAATCCGACGTTCATCGTTCACGGGTTCGAAATCCTGACTTAGCTAAGTTTGATATTCATGACAGAGTAAATTATGCGGTGGAACGATCTTTTCTTCGTGTTTATCCTAAAGAACGGATAGCCTTAGAACTCACAATCGATACTGAGATTTGTCCTGTTATGGAGTACTTCGAAATTTTCTTGGCCAGAATGCTATTATGCCGTAAAGCAGCCGAATTCTTGCTAACTAAATTTGAACTTAAGATTAACGATGTCAAGTTGCTTTAATCTATCTGACTTTTTTACCATCGTTTTCCTTACATTGACATTATAAACTGTAAAGTTTTATAATGGACTTTGCATGGGCAAGTCCCATCATATAAAAAGGGAGG
>JAUZPJ010000102.1 GCA_030706025.1 Bacillota bacterium
CGCCACTAAGAAATTCGCTAAGTAAACTTATTGAACTTCTCCGTTCGACTTGCATGTGTTAGGCACGCCGCCAGCGTTCGTCCTGAGCCAGGATCAAACTCTCCAAAAAAGTTATTTCACTTCTGGGTAGAAGATGATGACTTGCTCATGATTCATATTTGAAACTCTTGCGAGTTTCTCTCATTGGCTGTCCTTGTTGTTTAGTTTTCAAAGATCAGGACTCGGACAGGATGTCCGAAGTTAGTGCGTCTTTGTGGCGCTCAGTTATAATACCTCATTTTGTATGTGCTTGTCAACTGTTTTTATTACAGTTGTGACGTATGCACTAAAATACTCGTCGAACTGCTTCCAAACATTCAGTTATTGTCTCCTAGGAAATAAAAGAACCAGTATTCTACCAACCAAAGGAATCCTCACAATTTCGTTGCGACGAATAACCTTTAGTAAAACTAAGATGGTTATATAAATTAAAATGGCAAAAAGAATTGATATCAACGTTTTTAATCCTAGGTTAAGGTCGCTATTATTAAGATAAAGAAACAAAATCCTGCCACTATACCCCATGGCTATCCCCGCCACTAAAATCTTAATTATCTCCAGGAGGTTAATACTGAATCCTATTAACTTATAAACGGAGAATAAATGCAACAACGTTTCTGATATGACACCCATACTTATGGCTAATATTACTCCATAGATACCAAGATTATAATTTGTAGTCAAAGGATAAATGAGAAGAAGAGTTGTCCCTTTAGAAATCATATTATTGAGCATCGCCACTTTCGCATGTCCCAGTCCTACTAATGCAGACTGTAAAGGAGTTTGAAAATAATGCAACAAAAAGAATGGCGCAATAAATTTCAAGAATGGAGCCGCTTGCGGTGATTTATAGACAACAGTCATTAATTCTTGAGCAAATAGGTACAACAGCATCGTACTAGGAATGCCAACACTGACAGCAACACATATTGCTTGAAAAATTCTACGATGAATTAAACGATTATTATTTTTAGCATTTGCTTCACTTATTGCGGGAACCAAACTAACCCCTAAAGACTGGTTAATAAAACTAGGGAAGAATAATAGTGGCATGACAAAACCTGTTAACATTCCATATTCTTTCGTAATCATGATAGAACTAACTCCTGCCATAGCTAAACTTTTGGTTATTATAATGGGTTGAATTGCCTTCGAAACCGAGAATATCAACCCATTACCCGTGGTAGGAAGGGCTGTCTGTAATAATTCAATAAAGATAGCCTTTCCTTTCGATACTTTCGTCCAAAGAGAGTTCGGGATGTGAAATTGCTTACGATGTGTATGTTTAAACATCACCAATAAAAAGAATAAAGAAAAGGCTTCCCCAATTACACTGCTAAAAACGGCCCCAGCTGCTGCAAACTCAATACCATAAGGAATTAACCACAGAACTAGAAAGTATGTAAAACCGATTCGTACAATTTGTTCAAATACTTGGGATAAAGCGATCGGATTCATCGTCTGCATTCCTCGGAAATAGCCTTTGAGGACACCTGAAACTGCAACAATCGGAATGATCGGGATCAAAGCCATAAATGAATAATACGAACGTTGATCTGTAAAAAAATATGTGGAAAATACCTTACCGCAGATAATAGCTAGCATGATTATTAAAACGCTCAGACATCCTGTTATAGTTGTAGATACGATAAGTATCTTTTTGACTTTTGCTCCATTTCTTTGCGCGTCTGCTTGCGCCACTAATCTCGAAATAGCTACGGGAAGCCCTATTGTTGTTAGCGTTATCATCAATCCCATCAGAGGCATCACCATCATTCTTAACCCAATGCCTTCAGAGCCAAGAACTCTTGACTGAACAATCGAATTTGCTAAAACTAATATTTTAGTTATAAAGGAAGCGAACGTGAGGACAAATGCCCCCTTAACCAAACTTTGTTTCTTCATTTGAAATCCTTCCTGCATGTGGATTAGATTACATGTATATGCAGATTTCCGATCAATAAAACTAATTATAGATTCAATAAAGTATAATCTAATCCTTACTACTCCGGAGCTAAATCAGTTAATCCAAAACTCAGAGCCTCAATTCCCTGGCCAAAGGAATTGAGGCTCATTATTTGACTATAATAAACCATCATCTGGATTAATGATCTTTAGTGACGTTTTGACCACTTATCCGTTTTAGCTAGTGAGAAGGTGAAAAATTGAGAATTAAAGAGGATGCACAAACAGATTGTGGCATGTAAATATGGTACCAACAAACAGTAGTGAAAAGAGGCAGAGATATCACCTAAGAAACCTATGTTCTTTGTTTAAGGAAAAACAAAGATAAGGATAATTTACCTCCCTATCCTTATCTTAAACAAGTTGCACGTAATCTTATTTATGACCGATATCGACACTGACCAGTAGCTCGCAGCCAAACCGAAGAGCAATCTCTTTTAGATATCTCATCAAACGAAGAGAATTGGGTTAATGCCACTCGTATAGAAATTGCCCCACCCGGGGGTTTACCCTGTTATCTATGGATTGATCCAGAAACCAATTTACCCCCTTTAATAAAATACCCCCAGTAGCCATTACGGCCACTGGGGGTTAACTGATTGCTTTTGTAAGTACTCCCTTTACCGAACTCAAAGATCGGCTTGATTCGACGAATATTTGGTGACTTTTTTAGAAAAATCCTTATGGCCCATTTTGGTCATTGATCCTGTCCATAAAGCCCCGCGGTTTCCATGTCAAATTCAAAACCCTAGCTTTTTGAGATTGACACGTGTTCTGCACTTATGTATTTCTTGACAGATTTCTGTTCGTACATCTGTTTATCTGCCCCAGACATCAACTCGATTATTGAACTTGGCACTTCCAAGTCACTGAATTTGGTTCCAATACTCATGGCTAGGGGATACGCTCGGTAAGCATTCGCATTATAACGGGCAATACACTCCTGCAGACGAGCGACCAGCTCTTCCGAAGAATCAATCCCCGACACAAGCGCTAACACAACAAATTCATCGCCTCCAACCCGTGCTATGAGGTCTGTTTCCCGAAAAACCTCTTTCAGGATTTGAGCAACGTCCTGTAGCACCTTGTTCCCTTCTTCGTGACCAAACATATCATTGATTACTTTGAATCCATCTAGGTCGGCAAAAAGGCAAATAACTCGTTTCTTCATCCGACTAGCTAGTTTGAGCTGATTTTCGCCAAGGGTCATTAGCCCCCGACGATTATAAAGTCCTGTAAGTGAGTCTGTAATTGATTCCATTCGCAAACGTTCCCGCAACATCACGGTTTCAGTAATATCCCTTATTGTGACAAGTCTTACATCTTCACCATCCCACTTGGAATTCACAACTCGCATATCGGCAACCATCCGCTGCCCGCCATCCCACCTGATCGTGATCTCCTGCTGACCAATTTCCATCGGAAAGTCAAAGGGCTTATGCAGGATTTCATCCACTTTTCGGCCAAAAATAGCCTCAGCCGCTAGGTTAACATAACGGACGAGCCGCCTGCTGTCAACTACCACAATTGCGTCCCCATTCATATCCATCAGCGTTCTTAAATTAGCTTCAGCACGCTTTACGTCTTCTAGGGCGTTACGGTAGTCGGCACCTACCTTCTCAAGATGGGTACTTTGGAGCACTGCCAACTCGAAGGTAGACAAGAGCAAGTCAATGATCTGCACGCGATCCGAGGTTAACGTGTGCCGTTGGCCCCCAAAGAATACTTCAACAGACATCTGTGCGTTACCCTCTTTGCGCATTTCCATGTTCACCAAGATGTGGTGCACCCGACGAAGCAATTGTTCATTGTCGTATGGTTTTGTTATAAAATTATCCGCCCCACACTGTAGCCCCTTAATTACATCCCGTGGGTCAGCAAGCGATGTTAGCAGCACCACATGAATATCCTTAAGGGTTTCATCCCTCTTGATCCTACTGCACAACTCATACCCATCCATTTCTGGCATCATAACATCCGTAATTATAATCGTCGGTTTTTCTGCCTTCGCTGCGGCTAAGCCCTTTAGTCCGTCACTTGCCACACGTACAATATAACCGTTCTCCTGCAGGAGATACTGAAGGCGCATAGCTTGAGTCAAACTATCCTCTACGATTAAAATTTTTTCCGTTGTTTCCACTAGTTATCCCTCCTCTAACCACCCGTTAATTATAACGGGATTGAAACCATGCCTACCAGTACAGATGCAATATCCCTAGGTGGCATCACGTAATCAGCACCATCTAACCTTATCGCTTCCCCGGGCATACCATGTATAATCGAACTATCATGGTCCTGAGCGAACGTAATTCCGCCCGCATCCCTGATTAGTTTTAGTTCGGCCGCCCCGTCTACACCCATCCCTGTCAGCAGTATGCCAGCGGTGGCACTTCCGAACGCTTTCAGTACCGACAGAAAAAGAAAGGACACCGAAGGCCGCATATAATGCAGTGGAGGATCTTCCGTTAGTCTAATAATCCCTTTGGAATTCACACCCATCTGAAACTCTTCTGGCGCTATATAGACATGACCTCCACGAATATGTTCACCCTGTGCGGCAACTTGAACTATAAGAGGTGATGATTCGTTAAGCCATTGCACGAACCCCCGGGTAAATCCGCTGCTGATATGCAGAACAATTAGGATAGGCAAGGGAAAATCCCTGGGCAAACCTGTAAGAAATTGCTGAATTGCCGCTGGCCCGCCTGTTGAAGCACCAAGAACAACAACTTCAATAACTCCCCGCTTTCTCTGAGACGCGGGAATCACAGCAGGTGCAGAACCTGGGACACGCCGCGGCCGGATTCGGGTCACCTTGGCCATCGCAGCCTGCTTGACGATCGCAATTAATTCCTCGGCATTCTTCTCGTAACCTGGGCTTCCTATGCCAGCTGGTTTCTTCAAAAGGGATATAGCCCCTGCTTCCATGGCCTTAAAGGTTTTTTCCACCTCCATAGGATCCCAAACGCCACTAACGACTACGACGGGTAATGGATTGTTCTCCATAATGCAGCGAGTTACCTCGAACCCATCCATTTCCGGCATATAAATATCCATCGTTATTACATCGGGTTGATGCGATTTTAAGAAATCCAGCGCCTCCTTGCCGTTAGCGGCCCGGCCCACTACTTCGATTTCGGAATCGGAGCTTAAAATATATGACAAATAATCCCGGTGTACTGCAGAATCGTCGACAATAAGAACCTTTATCAAGCCTTATATCCCCTCCATCATAGCCATACTGCAACTACCCTTATCCAACCAGTCGTCGAACAACCTCGAGAAGATTGCTCTGATCAAAGCTGCTTTTCGCGATATAGGCATCTGCTCCAACGTCGACACCCCGCTCCCTGTCTTCCTTAGATACCAGTGAGGTAACTAATATAACTGGAAGTTCGGCCAATTTAGTTTCACCCCGGATTTTGGCCGTCAGGTCAAAACCGTTCATTCTAGGCATTTCCACATCCGAAACTACAAGGTCAAAAGACTTCTCCCTAAGCATTATCCACGCTTCCATCCCGTCTACAGCAGTATGAACATCGAATCCCGCCGAGATAAGAATGTTCTTAAACAATGTCCTTGATGTGACCGAATCCTCTACGACTAGGACTGTTTTTCGTTTTGCTACTGTTTTTGCAGCTAGTGAAAAAGTCGAAGAAGTCTTGGCGGCACGTGTAGCCGAACGAATTAGGTCAATAACATTTAAGACGAGAACCACCTGTCCCGATCCCAAGACGGTAGCTCCAGCAATATTCCGCACGCGTACAAGCTGTTTACCAAGACCTTTTATCAAAATCTCCTGTTCATTAAGTAGCTTATCGATTGCAAAAGCCATGCGTTTCTGCCCTGATTTCAAAATAGCGACAGTTATTAAGTTTCGCTCTTCCGATCCATCGGTAACTCGATCGAGTCCTAAAACTGCACCGAGTCGCACTAGGGAAAGGGGAACACCTTCCACAGCAACGGCTTCTCGGTTTTCTATACTCCTTACCTCATCTTTCCTAATTCTGATCACACGTTCAACACTCGACGTTGGCAGGGTAAAAATGTGTCCATATTCACGAACCAAGATTCCTCGAAATGTTGCCAGTGTCACAGGCAGACAAATCTTGAATGTGGTGCCTTTCCCCTTAAAAGTTTCAGTGGATATGCTCCCATCAAGTTTATCGACAGCTTCCTTCACGATCGCCATTCCAAGCCCATGGCCTGAAATGTCCGTGATAAAATCATTACTGGAGACTCCTGATTGAAAGATCAGTTGCAAAGCCGAGCACTCGTCCAGTACGTTCGCCGCCTCTTCAGATAACAAACCACGCTTTACTGAATTTCCCAGCACACGATCTAGGTCAATACCACTTCCGTCATCCGTAATCTGTACTTGAATCTTAGTACCCTCGACCTGAGCAATACTGATTGCGATCGTGCCAACCGACGGCTTGTTGTTCGCCAGACGCGAATCCATCTTTTCTATACCATGGTCAATACTGTTGCGTACAAGATGAAGCAAGGGGTCCTTAATCCGTTCTAAAATCCGTTTATCAACTTTAATTTCCCCTCCACTCACCACCAGATCAACCTCTTTATTTTCCTGGCGAGAGATATCACGCACCATTTTCGGTAACGCTGTTAATAGAGTTGAAAATGGCAGCATTAACACTGTTTTTGTGCCTTCCAAAAGACGATCAACCAACATCCCATTTGATCGAAGATCGGATTGAAGAGCTTTTCTCAAGTCCTTGAGCCTCGCTTCGAAATCAAGCAGTCGGGAGTAGCTCCAGTCAAACAACGCCTCAGACTCCTTATGGCCACGCTTTACCGAATCCCGGGCATTCACAGCTGACTTCTCCCACTCTTTTTTCCAAGGCCCGAAAAGAGTCAGTATATCGTCAAGCTCCGAAATACGTTGTTCCCCCGCGAGTTTTATGGAAATCAATTCTTCCGCCTGAAGTAGGATGGAGTCAAGTTTGGTTGCTTCCACCCGTATGGTCTCCGCCATAACAAGCATATCTGTTGTAGGTGCTGCGGTTACCTCCTCCGAAATAAATTGAAGGGTTGGACTAACATAAGGTTCGAATAATATAGGGTCCTCAATGTGAAGAGATGACTCTTGCTTCGTTAAATCCTGCTTGTTGGAAGACTTTTTCCCATCATTTACAATACGGTCAAGTAACCCAATGAGTACGTCAACTGCTTCGTTCCCTTCTCCCAAGGGCAAGGCTAACATGCTTGAGATTCCGTCCAGAGCACGATGAATCGTGTCAAAGTCGCCGGGGCTAAGTGTCAAAACATCGTTTTTCATCGCTGAGAAAACATTCTCCAAGGACTGGCAGACAGTCCCTATGCCGGACATGT
Organism: Bacillota bacterium; assembly: GCA_030706025.1. GTDB lineage: Bacteria > Bacillota > Desulfitobacteriia > Desulfitobacteriales > Desulfitobacteriaceae > Desulfosporosinus. The sequence goes on from JAUZPJ010000102.1 coordinate 7,357, forward strand.
TTACTGAACGTGAGGCTCCTTTGAGACTATGAGCCGCTCTGTATATTACTTCCACGGTATTTTTATACTCAACAGTATCTTTATTTTTCTCGATATTAATGAGACCTGCAATAATAGCCTGCAAATGTTCCTCCGCCTCAATCGCAAAAACCTTTCGCAACTCTTTAAGAAATTCGTCTTCAGATACACTCATAGTTGCTTACCTCCAACTCCCAGGAACTTAAACCTTGTAGCGAGCTATTGTTCCAGTGAGATTTTGGCCCATGTCTCTTAGACTCTGTACCGCAATCTCTAATTGCCTCATACTTGACACATTCTGATTGGTAACTTCTTCAATATTTTGCATCGCCAAGGTTACCTGATCTATTGCCATGAGTTGCTCCTTGTTGGCCGCTGCTATTTGAGCGGCAGACTGTGTCGATTCTGAAAAGTTCCTGCTCAGTGCTTGGATTGATTCATATGCCCTCGAAGCTTCGTGTACTCCCTCTTCAACTGCCTTCGTTCCCTGTTCTGTGGCCATTACCGCCGCTCCTGTAGCCTTCTGAATATCGCCCAGAATGTTCCGTACTTGTTTAGTGGCTTGTTTGGATTGTTCCGCTAGGCTTTTGATCTCTTGTGCCACCACTGCAAAACCTTTGCCGTGTTCACCTGCCTTGGCAGCTTCTATTGCCGCATTGACCGCCAGAAGATTGGACTGATCGGCTAAATCCTCAACCGTAGTGGTGATCTCAATGATCACCTGGCTCTGTTCACTGAGCTTCATAATTGTATCGGCAACTAGCGTCATTTGTTCTCGGATCCGCTGAATTCCAATAGCGAGCTTTTCAGACGTCTGCCGTCCATCATAAGCAACTTGAAGGCCCTGCTGGGCTTTGTCTGCCACCTCCCTGGCCTTCTGACTCGTTACATTAACTGTCTGCCTGACCTCTTCTACAGTTGTCGTAGTCTCCATCACTGCAGCTGAGCTTTCTTGTGTCCCACTAGTCACCTGAGATACCGATGATGCAATCTCACTGGCAGAAAACACAAGACCATTGGAGACCTCGGAAATCTCACGGATCTGAGTACGGAGGTTTTCAATCATAATCTCCATGGACCGCGCAAGATCTCCATTTTCATCGTTTCGATCACATAGTACCTTGGGAACCTCCTGAATAAGATCACCTTGGCTAATACTGGTGAGAAGCCCCGCAGACGCAATAATCGGAACGCTCACACTGCGTGTAATGACCACAGATAAAATAATTACCAGC
>JAUZPJ010000103.1 GCA_030706025.1 Bacillota bacterium
AGCGCTAAGCGCTTAACATTACCATTAATCGTATAGCGAACTACACCAATATCTAGTCCTGCAATTAAAGGGGCGTGATTCGGTAAAATTCCAAGTTCGCCTGAACCACCGGGAAGAATAACAAACTCAACATCTTCTTTCAATACGTTCCCTTCAGGGGAGACAATGCGTAGAGAGAATGTTCCTGCCATGGCTTACGCCCCCATTTTCTTGGCTTTTTCAATTACCTCTTCAATGGGGCCCACCATTAGGAAGGCGGCCTCTGAAATGTCATCGTATTTCCCATCCGCAATTTCTTTAAAGCCACGAATTGTGTCTTTCAAGGGCACATACTTTCCAGGAGTCCCTGTGAATACTTCTGCAACGCTAAATGGTTGTGACAAGAAACGTTGAATTTTACGAGCACGGGCTACTATAAGTTTCTCTTCTTCAGAAAGCTCATCCATACCAAGAATCGCAATGATATCCTGCAACTCTTTGTATTTTTGCAGAATTTGCTGAACTTGACGCGCAACAGCATAATGCTCTTCACCTAGCACTAAAGGTGAAAGAATCCGTGATGTTGAGTCCAAGGGGTCCACAGCAGGGTAGATCCCGATTTCAGTAATAGCACGAGACAAAACTGTTGTAGCATCTAAGTGGGCAAATGCTGTTGCAGGAGCGGGGTCTGTCAAGTCATCAGCAGGCACATAGATAGCTTGTACAGATGTAATAGATCCTTTACGAGTGGAGGTAATCCGCTCTTGCAATTGACCCATTTCTGTTGCCAAAGTTGGCTGATAACCTACGGCCGAAGGCATCCGACCGAGCAGAGCCGAAACCTCAGATCCAGCTTGCGTGAAGCGGAAGATGTTGTCGATAAAGAGCAACACGTCTTGACCTTGTTCATCACGGAAGTATTCCGCCATAGTCAGACCTGTCAAGCCTACACGAAGACGAGCTCCGGGTGGCTCGTTCATTTGACCGAACACCATGGCGGTCTTATCGATAACGCCAGACTCTTTCATTTCGTGGTAAAGGTCATTTCCTTCACGAGTCCGCTCACCAACACCGGCGAATACGGAGATACCACCGTGTTGTTTAGCAATATTATTAATGAGTTCCATAATTAATACTGTCTTACCAACACCAGCACCGCCGAAGAGTCCGATCTTTCCACCCTTAGAATACGGAGCAAGTAAGTCAATAACTTTAATACCAGTCTCCAACATACGGGTAGAGGGCTCTTGATCTTCGAAAGCTGGAGCCGGACGGTGAATAGGATAATTGGTATCGGACTTAACATCCCCTACATTATCAATAGGTTCTCCCAAGACACTAACCATCCGTCCTAGGGTCGGCGATCCGACGGGGACTGTAATTGGTGCACCAGTGTTTATTGCCTCGATGCCCCTTTGCAGACCATCAGTCGAGGACATAGCAACACAACGTACTGTGTCATTCCCGAGATGTTGAGCTACTTCTAAGGTGATATTAATTTTCTTCTCGGGGACAATAACCTTAATAGCAGTATAGATAGCCGGCAGTTCATCGGGCGCAAACGCAACGTCAACTACCGGTCCCAAAACTTGCAAAACCTTGCCGTTTTTCACAGGCGAGAAACCTCCTTATTGGGTATTTCCGGCAGCTTAATCTAAGGCAGCTGCTCCCCCGACAATTTCAGATATTTCTTTAGTAATCGCCGCTTGTCGGGCTCTGTTCATTGCCAGCGACAAACGATCAATCATATCCTTAGCATTATCCGTTGCCGAGCTCATTGCCGACATCCTAGCCCCTTGCTCACTTGCTTTTCCTTCAAGGATTGAACGAAAGACCTGTGTTTCGACATACTTTGGCAACAAACTTGTAAGGATCTCATCAGGCGACGGTTCAAAAATATATTGTTTACCTTGTTTGCCTTCAGGCTTTTCAATCGGAAGTAATTTGACTTGCGTGGGTCTCGAGTTAATTGCGCTTACGAATTCAGTATACATGAGATAAACCTCATCCGCTTCGCCCTGCTCATAAATTCGCATTACTTCCTGGGCTATTTGTTTTGCTTGATTATAACTTGGTTCATCTCCAAGTGCTACAAACTCAGCCAAAAACTCAATTTTTCCGCGTCGGAAGAAATCCCGACCCTTGCGTCCCACCGTTACCAACTTAACGTCTTGCGGCGTTTCTGCAATCAAACCAGCTGTCTTCCGAATGAGGTTCGCATTGTACCCTCCGCAAAGACCACGGTCCGATGTTATCACCACATAAACCACCTTTTGCACAGGCCGCTTAATCAAGAGCGGATGAATTGTATCTACAGGAGCCTGAGCTAGGCGTTCTAGAACCCCCTGCATTTGGTGGGCATAGGGGCGGGCAGCGTTAAGTTTTTGTTGGGCTTTCCTGAGTTTGGCCGCGGAAACCATTTTCATCGCCTTAGTGATCTGCTGCATGTTGCGGACGCTACGGATCCGGCGACGAATATCGCGTACTCCTGCCACCTCATTCACCTACTCCTTTTTAATCTAGGCCACAAACCCCTGTTTGAATTCGTTAATTGCTTTTTCCAGATCGGCGATCATATCATTGGAAAGCGCCTTCTCGGTGCGAATTTTAGCCAACAGGTCGGCCTTCACGGAGCGCATGAAGCGTAGGTATTCTTGTTCAAATTTCCCAATTTTCTCAACATCAATATCATCAGTAAAGCCTTTAACTGCCGCATAAATAACGACAACTTCTTCCTCAACGGGCATTGTTGCATACTGATTTTGTTTGAGAATTTCCATAGTTCGTTTTCCACGGTTGAGACGCATCTGGGTGACTTTATCCAAGTCAGATCCGAATTGAGCAAATGCTGCTAATTCACGATAGCTGGCGAGGTCCAAACGAAGCTGTCCAGCAACCTGTTTCATAGCTTTGATTTGAGCGCTACCACCTACCCGGGAAACGGAAAGACCAACGTTGATTGCTGGCCGGAAGCCTGCATTAAAGAGGTCTGATTCCAAAAAGATCTGACCATCAGTAATGGAAATAACGTTCGTAGGAATATAGGCGGACACGTCACCTGCTTGGGTCTCAATAATCGGAAGTGCTGTCATTGAACCTCCACCAAGGGCATCAGATAACTTCGCCGCACGCTCCAACAAACGTGAGTGGAGATAGAAAACGTCTCCAGGGTATGCTTCACGTCCTGGTGGGCGTTTAAGGAGCAGGGAAAGTTCACGGTAAGCTACCGCTTGTTTGGAAAGGTCATCGTAAATAATAAGGACATGCTTGCCATTATACATAAACTCTTCACCCATAGCTGCACCGGCATAAGGTGCGATAAAGACCATTGGTGAAGGCTCAGAGGCAGTAGCTGCAACGACAATTGTGTATTTCATTGCATCGTTTTCTTCTAATTTCTGAACTACACTGGCAACCGTAGATGCTTTTTGTCCGACAGCTACGTAAATACAAATCATGTCTTGACCTTTTTGGTTTATAATCGTATCGATTGCTACAGCAGTTTTACCAGTTTGGCGGTCACCAATAATTAATTCCCGCTGACCACGACCAATAGGAACCATAGCATCAATCGATTTAAGACCAGTTAGCATCGGTTCATTCACAGATTTACGCGCAATAACACCTGATGCTGGGGATTCAATCGGACGGAACTTATCTGTCACTATCTCCCCTTTGCCATCAATGGGTTGACCAAGGGCATTTACAACGCGGCCAATCAAAGCCTCACCGGCAGGAACTTCCACGATCCGCCCTGTTCTCTTAACTTGATCGCCCTCTTTAATCCCTGTAAAGGGCCCGAGAATAACGCAACCAATATTATCTTCTTCAAGGTTCATTGCCATACCGTAAATGTTTCCGGGAAACTCTAAAAGTTCGCCTGCCATGGCCTTTTCCAGTCCATAAACACGGGCGATTCCGTCACCGACCTGAATAACTGTTCCAACATCTACGATATCAACAGCCGTGTCGTAACGTTCGATTTGCTGTCTAATAATGGAACTTATTTCTTCTGGACGCAAGTTCATTCTGTTATTTCACCCCTACTTCCTGAGGTTTATCCGAGTTTTTACGTAAATTAGCACGCATTTTTTCTAGAGCGTGAGCGATAGTCCCATCCATTACACTATCCCCGACCTGAATGAGGACTCCCCCTATGAGTTCTGCTCGCACCTCGCTGACAATGCGGACATCTTTCCCAGTCATCTTTGCTATGGCTTTATTGAGATTGTCAAGTTGAGAAGCACTTAGTTCGACGGCGCTAACCACTTTTGCCTCCACGATTCGACGTGCCTCATCTGCCAACCGAGTAAACTCACGTTGAATAATCGGCAAGAGATACTCTCTTTTCCGATCAATCAACAGATAGAAAAAACGGCGTGTTGTTTCACCAAACTCTTTTCCCAGCAACTTGTCCATAACGGACTTTTTATTACTTAATGATATATGGGGATGCAACAAGACGTTTCTAACCTCTTCGTTATCCTCCACTAATTTAGCAAGTTCACGTAAATCGGAATCAATCGAGTCTAGGGACGTCTCGGAGGCAATTTCAAACAGAGCCTGAGAATACCTTCGAGCGAGTGATCCATTAATCATTGCATATCCCCTACTTCTTGAATGAATTGCTCAATGAGCTTTCCTTGGCCCTTCATGTCAAGCTTTTGTCGAATAATCTTTTCAGCAACTAAGACTGACAAATCGGCAACTTGAGCTTTAACCTCAGAAATCGCCCGGTCACGTTCACGTTCAATATCTACAAGGGCAGATTTCTTAATTTTCTCAGCTTCTTCGTGGGATTCAGCCAAGATTTCAGCTGCGCGCTCTTCGCTTACCTTTGTAGCCTTAGCAATCACTTCTTGTGCTTCTTGGCGAGCTTTACGCATTTCTTCTTGATATTCGCGTTTTATTTGCTCTGCCTGTTGTCGTTCATTTTCGGCCTTTGTAAGCATGGATTCAATATTGTCACGCCGTTCATCCATCATTTTCATCAGCGGACCCCAAGCCTTTTTACTGAGCAGCCAAACGAGCAACAGGAAAGATAAGACCGTCGCTACTACCGTATAGTCAAATTGAATAGGATTCCCACCCAATGGTCTACCCCCCTCTCGAGTCTGATTGACGTCGGGATGATTTTTTTCAAGGGGGAACTCTCGTTCCCCCTTGAATTAAGATGGGCCGTATTCCTAGCCCAGTACAAGACCTTACTTTGTAAACATGAGCAACAGAGCAAGAACCCAGCTAAGGAGTGGCAAAGCCTCGATCAAACCAACACCAATAAACATGGTAGCTTGCAATGTCCCTTTAGCTTCAGGTTGGCGAGCAATGCCCTCCACCGTCTTACTAATAACATTACCATTACCAATTGATGCCCCTAGGGCTGCTAATCCAGCAGCAATCCCTGCACCAAGGGCAGCAGCAGCAGATACGTCCATGGGAATTTCCTCCTTTCTTGTTTCCAATAATTTGTAAGTATTATTCCCTCAGTGAGTCTATAAGATCACTGAAAAATGACATAAAATGACCCTTAATGATCCGAGCTTACAGCCTGCGATATGTAAGCTGTTGTCAAGACCGTAAATACGTACGACTGGATGGCTCCAATAAAGATACTAAAGGCCAACCAAATTGTCGCCGGAAGAACCCCTGGAAGAACCCAGATACCCGGAAGCATCATAATAACTTTCAAGAGAATTTCACCGGCAAAGATATTCCCAAATAGACGGAAGGCGAGTGTCATCGGTTTGGAGATCATGTCAATAGCGTGGATAAGAACAAACACTGGACTAGGTTCGACAAAGTGATGGAAATAATGGAGTCCTTTATGTTTAATACCTAATGAAACAACTAAAATGATCGTCAATAAAGCAAGAGACGCTGTTGTGTTAATATCTGCAGTAGGTGACTGTAACGACGGTCCCTCGAAAATTTTGTTCAAGTGAGCAAACTCGATATCGAAATGCTCGAAGAGATTAAACGTAAAATTCGGAATGAGACCAATCATGTTGGAAAAGAAAACAAACATAATTAACGTTAACAAATAACCTAGTAGTGGGCGCCCCTTTTCAGAGTCCATGTTATCGGATACAAGACTTCGAACAAAATCAACTATCCACTCCAAGACATTTTGCATTTTACCAGGTTTACCACTGGTTAAATGACGCACCCCCAGATAACAGAACAACAAGATTGCAGCCATGGCAGTCCAGGTCATGATTAAAGTCTTTGCATGAAAGGTCATATTTCCCAAATGCCACAATACTAGTTCTTCTTTTTCCACCTTTTTTATCACTCCTTTCTTGCTGAATTTTGTATTGCAACGGTGATGAAAGAAACAATCACCCCGAAGGCAATCCCAAATGCTAAACTATAGAGCCAACTCGTTCGAAAGCGCGCAATAGCAACGATAACAAGAGTTATCATACCCAGTCGAGACAAAAGGCTGCGTTGCATTCTCACGAGCGCTGACCGAGTATCGAGCTCCGAACTTTGCATCACATCACGACGAAACCAAATGGTATAACCAAACCCAACCCAGTACCCTACCAAGCCTCCGATTAATGACTCATGACCTGTCATTGCTATCACTAGCAGCACACAAGCTGTTCCGCCCCATAATGCAACGAAGCTATTCTTCATTATTTGATGCCCCAAATTCTTTTAAGGTGGTAACAAGATACCCTCCTCCAAGAGCCAACCCAACTAACATTAAAATTATGGTTAACCATGGTCGAGTATCCCAACGCGTATCCAAATAGCGCCCCAACAAAAACCCTCCACCGACCAGACCCGCCAATGACGAGGCGATGCTTGATCCGATAGCTACGCCTTTTTGCCATGCTTTCTTGTTCACTTAAGCATCTTATCCCTTTTAAAACTTATTAATCAAGGGTCATCGTTTTTATTGTTTACAAGTAAAGCAGCCCGAACTATTCCTGCCTAAGGTGTACTTTATAGTCTTTTGGGTTTCCTAGAACTTTCTTACAATAGCTTGTAACAATAGTTTAACATATTTCCACATGACTTTGTACTTTTTTATACAACATAGTTAAATTTTATCTCTGCACTTTTTACCGGAAATAATTGATGCTACTTTTATTGCTGCGGACCCATCTCCATAAGGATTAATAGCCATAGCCATTTTTCGATAGGCTTGTTGATCACTTAGAAGTCGGCTTAGTTCACCAAAGACACTTTCATAATGTGTCCCCACAAGGGATACCGTCCCTGCCTCCACTGCTTCAGGCCTTTCAGTAGTATCCCTAACTACTAATACAGGTATACCCAGCGAAGGAGCTTCTTCCTGAATTCCTCCTGAATCTGTCAAGATCAAATGTGAACGCGCCATTAAATTTACAAAGGGTTCATAATCCATCGGTTCAACAAGATAAACTCGTGGATGTGCCCCTAATACCTCAGTAACCACTTTTCGCACCTTAGGATTCTTATGTACAGGAAACACAACAAACGTATCCGAGAATGTTTCAAGCATACTTTTTAGGGCTTGGTAAATTTGTCGCATCGGTTCACCAAGGTTTTCTCTGCGGTGAGTTGTAACAAGAACCATCCTGGATTTAGCACTCTGTTTCAGAATCGACTGAACTTCGAGATCCTTAAAGCTATACTCTGGCTTCACGGTTGCCAACAAAGCATCGATGACAGTGTTTCCAGTAACAAAAATCTTCTCCGGTGCTATTCCTTCTTGTAATAGATTCCTTTTTGCCGTCTCTGTAGGAGCAAAATGGAAATCCGTCAAGACGCTCGCTAGCCTGCGATTCATTTCCTCGGGAAATGGCGAATACTTATTGCCCGTACGCAATCCTGCTTCAACATGTCCAACTGGAATTTGTGCGTAAAATGCCGCAAGTGCCGCAACAAACGTGGTTGTTGTGTCCCCATGTACCAAAACAAGATCTGGAAGTTCCCTTTGGAAAATTTCCTTAAGTCCGTTTAGTGCACGTGTCGTGATTTCTGTTAAGGTTTGACCCTGCCTCATTAAATTTAAATCAAAATCAGGGTTCAACTTAAAAAGTTTTAAAACCTGATCTAACATCTCGCGATGCTGAGCCGTTACGGCAACTTGACAGAGGATCGAATTTTCCTGTTGAAGTGCTTGAATGACTGGGGCCATTTTTATAGCCTCCGGACGTGTACCAAACACTACCATCACTTTTTTTCGATTTATCACGTTTTAAACCCTCCGTTGACATGCAAATAACTAAAATAATCTTAAGTTAGGAAGCGCGAACGCCATCCCGTTTATGACTCAGTCAATTGTTCAAACTCTAATCCTGCTTCTCTCGCCATCTCTACCGCTAACTGATCTGGATAAGCGTGAGCATAGACCACACGTTTCACTCCAACATTAATCAGCAATTTTGTGCACAATATGCACGGCTGATGAGTTACATAGAGATCCGCCCCTTTGACTGCAACCCCATGCTTAGCCGCCTGTACAAGAGCATTTTGCTCCGCATGCACAGCACGGCAGATCTCATGACGCTCCCCCGAAGGAACCCCTAAGCTCTGCCGTAGACAACCGACTTCAACACAATGTTGGAGTCCCGAAGGGCTCCCATTATATCCTGTACTTAA
>JAUZPJ010000104.1 GCA_030706025.1 Bacillota bacterium
AATGTTTAAGGATATGGCTACTGATATGGAACGCCATGTTGGTCAGCTTAGAGGTCGGTTAAATTACGTAACTCAAAATAACACTATGAATAAGCCTTTAAGCTAGTGGATCTTCGTTTTCTTGACTTCGCTCTCATCATTAACGGTGAGAGCTTTTCGTTCTACAAAACATTACCTTTTAGCCGTTGATATCGCTGTTACATTCGAATTAAACTATACCGTCCGTTTGTGGGTATTATCAGCAGGGTTAACTGCTGTTTTTTGCCCGCTTCTATGAAACCCGAGTAAACTTGTGAAATTATAGTAGACTCATCTTAAAGGCTTATCAAATCTTTAAAACGAGCCCCTTATTTTTAAGATTTTCGATGCACTCTTTTAGATAATTGTAATTATGTTCTGGATAAATGGGGTTACCAAATTGATTTATGTAATTTGCTTCATTTAGCGGATCAACTAGTATATCGTTTTCAAAGGAAGAAAGATTTTTGCCCCTGTAGTTCGGGTTGTACCATATCTTATCTGGTTTATAGCCACGCGTTATCATTTCATTCATCACGATTCTATGATATTCATATAGTCTTGCCGGACTATGTTTAAAAACGTAGTCAACTGTTGCATGCTTCTTGCCCCAACCCTTACCACGCAGAGCGCAGCATTCTCGATGTTGCCCCAATAATTGTTGACGAGGGAGTTTAGTTATTAAATCTTGATGCCATAATCTCATTTAGAATAACCTCGATCATGAAATTGAAATAGGCCACCCATTTGGTGGCCTATCATTTAGATTACCCGTTTTGCGCCAAAATATAATGAGTTCCAGTACGGACCAATGGTGTAAATGGTAACCCCTTTTGAAGAAGAAGAATTGATGAATTGGTCATTTCCAATGTAAATGCCTACATGGTCTATTAGTCCGTTCTGTGCTATAGAGAAGAAGATAAGATCGCCTGGTTGTAAGTCACTAAAGTTTACAGGTGTTCCTATAGTGTATTGATCACGCGAAATACGCGGAAGATTAATCCCATTTTGTGCAAAAACATACTGGACAAAGCCTGAACAATCAAACCCATTAGGAGTATCTCCACCCCATTGGTAAGGAACCCCAATGAGTTTTTCTGCTGTGTTAATAATAACATTTACCTTATCGGTGTGTAGTTTCTCTAAGTAAGCATTATTTAAGACGCTGGCTGTGATTTTTCCAACTATACCATCGGCAGTTAAAGATTTCGCCGATTGAAAAGCTGTAACTCCCGCCCGCGTGTTTATACCGAAAATACCGTCTGCCGCACCAACGGGATACCCAAGAGCATTCAGCTCAGTCTGTAATTGTACTACGTCAGCACCTGTTGAGCCTATCTTTAGTAGAGTATCCCCAAAGGATGCTTGAGCCGTTTGGGCTAAGCCAAAAACGAAAAAGGTAGCAAGCATAAGTAAGATCGTCAATCTCTTTGTCATAGCACATCTCCCTTCGTTAATGAAAAAGATTGTTTTCACATGTGACAATCACATTATACGAAGGAAGTTGGAGGTACGTCCATTAATAATTTTTAACAGTACTAGTACATAACATCCTATTTACTTAATTATTGGAAACGAGATGTAGGATTGTATATATAATCACTGGCTCCTTGTTCTAGTAAATGACCATTATTGATACATATTTTTGAAAAGTAGGGTAGGTCTTAATAGTATGTCATAGAATTTTAAATTTTAATTTGATACACTAATATAGGAATTCTTAACATGACTCTGAGGAAGCTCTGAGGATCATGCCACGACATTTAGAAAAGAACCAAGGGGCGAGTTGAGACAATGACAATAAGAACAGTTGCAATTTTAGGTCTAGGTGCATTAGGTACAATGTTGGCAACGTATTTTTCTAATAGATTACCAAATGACAATCTACGTGTTATCGCAAACCAAAGCCGTATAATTAACTATAAGCAAAACGGTATTTATTGTAATGAAGCACGCTACAATTTTAATTATGTCTTACCTGAAAATAAACAAAAACCTGTCGATTTATTAATTTTCTGCGTGAAATTCAATCAATTACAACAGGCTATTGAAGACGCAAGACAGCAAGTTGGGGAGGATACTATTATTCTTTCTGCTTTAAATGGGATTTCCAGTGAAGAGATTATCGGAAAAACGTTTGGAATGGAAAAAATGCTTTACTGCGTTGCCCAAGGGATGGATGCCGTAAAGATTGGGAACAAATTGGATTATAAGAACTTGGGCATGCTCTGCTTTGGTGAGAAAGAAAATTCGGGATGGTCTGAGAAAGTAACTGCCGTGGCGGAATTTTTTGACACCCTTGATTTTCCTTATGAAGTACCGAACGATATGGAGCATAAGATGTGGGGAAAATTTATGTTAAATACAGGAGTGAATCAGACAGTCGCGGTATTTTCGACCAATTATGGAGGTATTCAGGTAGAGGGTGAGCCTAGAAACGTTATGATAGCTGCGATGAGGGAGGTCATCTCTCTCTCACAAGCGGTAGGTATTAATTTGGGCGAATCTGATTTAATGTATTGGTTAGAGGTTCTGACTAAGCTAAATCCGTTAGGAATGCCTTCGATGCGCCAGGATATGGCTGCGGGCCGAAAAACAGAAGTAGGACTTTTTTCAGGAACAACTATTGCATTGGGAAAGCAATATCATGTACCAACACCTGTTAACGAATGGTTGTATTATAAAGTGCATGAGATGGAAAAGGAATTTAAATAAAAGTATGCCTAATGTCGCAGAAACGGGGGACGGGTTTCTAGTTCGGGAAGTGAACAAGAAGCCTTTCCCCTGTTTCTGCTTCTTTGGTACCTCGATAATATTCTAATGTTTGTGGAATATGTCCAATAATAAAAGACTAGGTAACAACGAAGCGTGAACAATCATAATAAGACGAAAGTTATTTCTGGTTATGGAAGGATATACCAGTCATAATATTGAATTAACTGATATCTTAATTATTGAAAAGTGAAAAACGTATTTTTGAGGGAGGTTTATATATGAAAAGTTGTACAGTTATAGCAAGTTTACTTAATGAGGATGAAGAGCTTTGGTTAGCTGAAATACTTGAAGTTAAAGGGTGCAAAACACAGGGAAAGAATCTCCACGAGGTAATCAAAAGGGCAGAAGATTTGAAAGATGCAATGGATAAAATTAACGGACTACAGTTCTCAGAAGAGGAACCAACGGAGATTGAAAAGGAAAATGAAGACGAAGATGTTTTAGGGTATTTTTTATCGCATAAGAATAAGGCCAATGGATCGATATGCTTTGATATAAATGAAGTATTAGGGATTATGGAGGAATTTGATATAGTAGAGGACAGAGGAGATAAGGCATTCAGACGACACTTAGGGATTATGCTGACTCATCTATCGTTAGAAGTTCCTACATTGAGCATTGGACCTTGGACTATACAGTGTAAATCTATAAAAAGACAACTTGGTGCCGCACCCAAATGGGATGGGTGGAAGGATAAATGGAATGGAAATAAAGAAACCGCATAAAAGTCTGTTGTCACTTTAGAATTTAATAGCCAACCCGCTTAAGTATTATTTTGATACCTAAGCGGGTTTTAATATTAGAATATATTGATAGACACGGGAAAGGGTAATTAAGTATAACATAATGGGGTTGTTTAACAATTTCCCAGGTGTAGTGGTATAATGGGTTTAGGAACGAATTGTGTTATAATACCCGAAGCATTCAGAACATCCGAAAAGGTGGACTGGGCTAAAATAACGTTATGAAGAAAGGTTGATCGTATATGATTTCCGAAAAGATGAAAGTACAGGTTCAAAATAGTTCAGTTATTCGGGCCATGTTTGAGGAAGGAAAAAGGCTGGCAGGAATTTATGGTGCAGAAAATGTCTTTGATTTTAGCCTTGGAAACCCTAATGTTGAACCACCGGAAGAAGTAAAACAAGCAATTTTGGAGATTTTACAAAGTGAAAAATCTATGAATATCCATGGCTATATGAACAACTCGGGTTATGAGGACGTTAGAACCACCATTGCCCAATCAATTAATGATAAATTTGGAACCGCCTTTACTCAGAATAATATTATTATGTCTGTTGGCGCGGGGGGCGGTTTAAACGTCATTTTTAAAACGTTACTTAATCCAGAGGATCAGGTCATTACGTTTGCACCTTTTTTTGGAGAATACCGAAGCTATGTGGCGAACTACGATGGTGAATTAGTGATCGTATCTCCTAATACCGTTGATTTTCAGCCTAACTTGGAAGAATTTAAAGAAAAAATTACTCCCAAAACTAAAGCGGTTATCATTAATTCACCCAATAATCCTACTGGTGTTATCTATTCGGAAGAAACGATTGTCAAGCTCTCCGAAATACTAAGAGAGAAAGAGAAGGAATTCGGAACGGATATTTATCTAATTTCTGATGAACCGTATCGGGAACTAGCTTATGATAATACTGAAGTACCTTATCCGTCAAAGTATTACGCGAACACCATCATTGGTTACTCTTTCAGCAAATCTCTTTCGTTACCTGGCGAAAGAATAGGCTATATAGTCGTTCCTTCTGAGGCAGCTGATTACGAAAATATCATCTCGGCAGCAAATATTGCTACTCGCATTTTAGGCTTCGTTAATGCTCCTTCGTTATTCCAGCGTGTCGCTGCAAAATGCTTAAATGCAAAGGTTGATCTAGAGGGCTATAATAGGAACCGTGAACTTCTTTATAAGGGACTCTCAGCTTACGGCTACCAATGCATTAAACCTGAAGGCGCATTTTACTTGTTTGTGAAGACCCCTATAGAAAATGAAGTTGAATTCTGCAATCTGGCCAAGAAAAAGAATATTCTTTTAGTTCCCGGTTCCGCATTTGGTTGCCCCGGTTATGTCAGAATTGCCTATTGTGTCGCTTATAAAACAATCGAGAAAGCATTGCCGAGCTTTAAGGCTTTAATGGAAGAAATAAGATAGATCTCTTTGTATGCTAAGTTTATAAACTAAAGAAGGCTTACACGTCCTTATGGGAATTGTGTAAGCCTTCTGCCGTTGAAAGCTTTATTATATAGTCATCATACATCTTACTTGGAATATGACATCCTTTATAGTATGATGGTTGTACATGCCATAAGGGGGTTGTTTTTGTGCCGAGAAAAGGGAAAAGTCTGTCCGAAAGTATTGCAGATGATATACTTTCCATGATAACCATTGATAACAAGTATGCCGTAGGTGATAAGCTGCCCAATGAAAATGTCCTTTCCACTGAATTACAGGTAAGCAGAACCACATTACGTGAAGCAATTCGCATTTTAGTGGATCATAATGTGCTTGAAATTAGACGCGGAAAAGGAACTTTTGTAACAATTCCTCAAGATGGAAACGGAAGTCTCGGTCTAGAAGCACTCTCGACGGTTAAGCTGGATGTGAAAGATTTGTATGAAATGCGGTTGATTTTCGAGCCCCAAACTGCTTATTACGCTGCAAAACGTGCGACAGATAAAGAATTAAAACGCATACTCCATTATGGCAAACTAGAAGAGGATAAGATCTTGAAAAACGAAGATCGTACTGAGATTGAACAAGCATTTCATCGATCTATTGCAAAAGCCACTCACAACGAGTTTATGGACAGGTTAATGCCAATTCTTTACAAAGCGATTGATAAAGGCGTTATTTTATCGGATCAAAATGAAAAAGTGATCCAGGATACGCTCAATGATCATCGCATGATTATGGATTTTTTAGCAAAACGAGACGCGGAGGGTGCAAAAACTGCCATGAAGCTGCACATTATACATGCTATGAGCGCCTTCGGTCTTATCATTGAATAATGTTCATATTTACAACAGACGTCATACAACATATAATAAAAAGAACATCACGTTAAACACAATTATTATTTATATAAAGGTGGTAGAGTAATGAGAAGTGATATAGTAACTAAAGGAATAAAAAGCGCGACGCATCGTGCATTATTTAATGCCTTGGGACTGACAAAAGAGGAGGTAGAAAGACCTCTTATAGGTATTGTCAATTCACAGAATGATATAGTGCCCGGTCATATGAATTTAGATAAAATCGTGGATGCAGTAAAGCTTGGTGTGGCAATGGCAGGTGGTACTCCGCTGGTTTTTCCAGCAATCGCGGTATGTGACGGTCTTGCAATGGGACATCAAGGTATGAAATATTCTCTTGTAACTAGAGATCTGATTGCTGATTCCACTGAAGCTATGGCCATGGCCCATGCTTTTGATGCTTTAGTCATGGTGCCAAATTGTGATAAAAATGTTCCCGGATTATTGATGGCCGCTGCGAGATTGAATATCCCAACGATCTTTGTGAGCGGGGGTCCTATGCTAGCAGGTCGTGTGGATGGAGAAAAAGTAAGTTTTTCCAGCATTTCGGAAGCTGTTGGTGCTTTTAATGCAGGTAAAATTACTGAAGATAAATTGGAAGAGTTCGAGAACAAAACGTGTCCGACATGCGGTTCCTGCTCAGGCATGTATACAGCAAATAGCATGAATTGCTTAACAGAGGTTTTGGGAATGGGATTACAAGGAAACGGAACAATTCCAGCGGTTTATTCTGATAGAATCAAGCTTGCAAAACATGCAGGCATGAAAATTATGGAGTTACTCAAAAAAGACATTAAACCGAGAGATATAATGACGGAAGATGCGTTTCATAATGCTTTAACGATGGATATGGCTTTGGGCTGCAGTACGAATAGTATGCTGCATTTACCGGCTATTGCTCATGAATGTGGTATCACTTTAAACGTGGATATAGCCAATGAAATCAGTGAAAAGACACCAAATTTATGTCATTTAGCACCTGCCGGACATAATTATGTCGAGGAGCTAAATGAAGCTGGTGGTATCTATGCTGTGATGGCCGAAATTAATAAGTTAGGTTTATTAAAAACCGATTTGATCACTTGTACAGGAAAAACTGTTGCCGAAAATATTACTGGCTGTGTCAATAAGAATACTGAGGTTATCAGGCCTGTCGAGAATCCATACAGCAAAACAGGCGGTATCGCTGTCCTAAAAGGAAACCTTGCACCGGACTCCTGTGTTGTCAAACGTTCGGCTGTCGCTCCTGAAATGTTAAAGCATGAGGGCCCTGCACGAGTATTCGATTGTGAAGAAGACGCGATGCAAGCCATTAACGGCGGTCAGATTGTTGACGGGGATGTTGTTGTTATTCGCTATGAAGGACCAAAAGGCGGACCGGGTATGAGAGAAATGCTTAATCCTACCTCCGCTATTATGGGGCGTGGGTTAGGGAGTACGGTGGCCTTGATTACTGATGGCCGTTTCAGTGGTGCTACTAGAGGTGCGGCAATAGGGCATGTTTCTCCCGAAGCGGCTGTTGGCGGCAACATTGCCTTGATAAACGAAGGAGATATTATACAGATTGATATAATGGCAAACACGATAAACTTTAACGTTAGTAACGATGAGCTCCAGAGAAGAAGAACAAACTGGAAACCTAGACAGCCAAAGATTACGACAGGTTATCTTTCTAGATACGCAGCCTTAGTGACATCAGGAAATAGAGGAGCCGTTTTAGAAATTCCAAAAGTAGAACAATAGATTATAATCGCTCCATCTTCACACTTAATTCTAGATTCAAAGACTAAATCTATGATATGATATTTTAAGAATTATGCGTTAGTGAAGGTGGTTACAAATGTTTAAAATTACAGAGAATTTAATTGAAGACAGACTTCTAGAAAAGTTCAAATTTAAAGGGCAGTACTTTACCTCGGAAGCGAAGGAAGGTACAGAGGAATTCAGACAACTTATCCAAAAATTCGAAGCTGGGCCCCAGTTTAAATTTCGTATGCGTGATCATGACCAAGAAGTCTATTTTATCGGATACTCGGATGACTGTACGAGAACGAACGGTTTTGATCCCTTAGACATGGTTGGACAGTATTACAGTTGTATCGATATTCAATATCTTAACGAACAGGGCGAGTATGTGAGGCTATAAATTAAGAAAAAGCATCTGCTAAGAGAAAGCAGATGCTTTTTCCGGTTTTTTATAATCTTTCTACCTCTAATATGACAATTTTGTAATTTAAGGTGCTTTAATATAACAATATTCAAACATATAGGTCTGAGCATGTCTACATTTTGAGACATGTCCTAAAATGTAGACAAGGGTAAATTTTGCTTAAATAAAGCAGATTTTGGAGACTGTTGATAACCGGGATGTTTACGATTGTGTACATACATATAATCTCAATTGTTTTTGAATTCACAAGTACAAAGACCTGTACCCTTAGGCGCGCCTTAAAGAGAAGATTCCGAATCGTTTTATAAATCATTGGCACAGGAATTGCAAAAACAAACATTACATTCGGAATCACTATGTTTGATGGGTGTGATTCGAATACAAAAAGGAGGAGTAAGCGTGAAGACAATCATGGTTATTGGGGCAGGACAGATGGGTGGTGGAATCGCTCAGGTTGCTGCCCAAGCGGGCTACTCGGTCATCCTAAACGACATTAAAGACGAATTTGTAACTCGCGGTTTTGGCATCATTGAGAAAAACC
>JAUZPJ010000105.1 GCA_030706025.1 Bacillota bacterium
ACGTATGAGCTGGCCAAAACGCATACCCTTTGGATGCAAAACGACGCGACGCAAAACATCTGTGAGCATTACCTCAATCGCGATCTCGTCTGGCTCAACATGCCTAATTTCTTCGCCTTTTTCCGCTCGTTCAATCACCTTGCAAAACGCTTGCCAAAGGTTATCGAAGGATATTCCTACGAGTGGATCCTCGGGTTTAACATCGTCTAATAAGTTCTGGACATCAACCTCACGGAAATAGGAGCGGCCTGTTGTCGTTTCCATCGTTTCCAACAATTGCGCCGCTTGTTTGTAAGCACGATATGAAATTAAGCGTTCAACCAATTCTTGTCTCGGATCTTCGTCCTCATCCTTACCTTGTTCATCGCTCGGTGGTTTCGGTAAAAGATCCCTCGACTTGATATAAAGCAATTGGGCTGCAAGGACTAGGAATTCTGACGTAATTTCCATATCCAACGATTCCATTTGCTGTACTGCTTCTACAAACTGGTCAGCAATCCGTGCGATCGGGATATCATAGATATCAACTTTTTCTTGTTGAATAAGGGTCAACAGTAAATCAAGTGGCCCCTGAAAGGCGGGGAGTTCAACCTGCGGAGCAGTTTTTGCCGTATTCCCCCGTTCCATTAAAGGCCCATGACGCTGTGAACTTCTTTCATCGTCACTGAAGCAGTTTCACGAGCCCGCTCCGCCCCTTCTTTTAGAACCTTCTCTACACGACCTGGTTCCTCCCAGTAAGTACGTCGTTCCCTAAATGGATTGATAAGTTTTTCTAAATTCTCGGCTAGATGGCGCTTACAAGCAACACAACCTACTTTTCCGCCGCGACAGTTTTCTTCCACTTCCGCCACTTCGGGTGTATAGATCTGATGGAACTTGTAGACAACACAAACTTCGGGGTGTCCCGGGTCATCTTTACGAAGCCGAGCTGGGTCGGTAACCATTTGTTGAACTCGTTCCTTGATTTCCTTTGGGGATGCCGTCAGTGATATGGCATTATGATAGCTTTTACTCATTTTTCGCCCATCGACTCCCGGCAAGAGGGGAACTTTGCCCACAAAATCTTTAGGCTCAGGGAATACTGTTTCGTAAAGATGATTAAAACGACGAGCAATTTCCCGACAAAGCTCAACATGAGGGATCTGGTCTTCTCCGACCGGCACAACATTTGATTTATAGAGCAAAATATCCGCTGCCATTAAGAGGGGATAACCTAAGAATCCGTACATACCTAAGTCTTTTCCCTGTTGACTCAATTGTTGAATTTGATCTTTGTACGTAGGAACTCGTTCCAGCCAAGATAAGGGCGTAAACATACCTAATAGTAATTGGAGTTCGGCGTGTTCCTTAACCGCGGATTGAATAAAGACAGCACTTATATCGGGATTTATTCCCACACTAAGCCAATCTAAAGCGATATCTCTTCTTAGTTGTGAAAAATCCAAACGATCCTCATACCCCGTTGTTAAGGCATGCAAATCCACGATGGAAAAATAACACTCATAGTCTTTCTGTAAGTCTACCCAGTTCTGAATGACACTCAAATGGCCAATATGCAAGGCACCAGTAGGACGCATCCCACTAAAAATTCTTCCTTTCATCACTAAACGCTCCTTTTTTGTTCATAGACATTGTTGACAGAATTGCTTCAACTCAACCATAACGGACCAAGAAGAGGGGACAAAACGAGAGTGATAATCGTCTGATAGGCATAGGCGATCCCGTTTACAGCTGGAAATAATATTTTACTTAAGATATCCGTAAACAGAAGAAGTACTAGAATAATCATCCCATACTGTTCAAAAGCAAATAGCCGGTAGGCTAAGCGTTCTGGCAATATCCCTCCGAGAACGCCGAACCCATCAAGTGGAGGGATTGGTAAAAGGTTAAAGAGTCCCAAGCCTAGATTCATGAGAACAATCGATTTAAACATAAGTGCAATAACACCACTCCATGAAGAACCATGAAGCCAATGCATTGTCAAATACCAAAGTAACAGCCCCACAAAGGCCGTGAACAAATTCATTAGCGGCCCCGCTATGGAAACCAACATTCGGCCCCGGAGTTTGTTTCCTTTGAAATATTGGGGATTGGTCATCACAGGTTTAGCCCACCCAAATTGGTATAGAAACGCCATCAACGTTCCAAAGAGATCTAAATGTACGAAAGGATTCAACGTTAAGCGCCCTTGGCTCCGAGGTGTCGGGTCTCCCAAACGATCGGCTACCCAAGCATGAGCAAATTCGTGAAAGGCAAATCCAATCATCAACGCAGGAATATTAGCGATTAACGATGGTAAATCAAAACCAAACAAATGTTTTCCTCCTTCTAACGCAGGTTATCGACCCACTTTCGAACGATCCCTTTTTCCTCTTCCAAAGTATGGATTCGTCCTTGCAGCCAAGCCCTACGCACTTGATCTAAGATCTTCCCGATTTCCGGTCCCTCTTTAACACCCATCTGGATAAGCGTCTTTCCATTAAGCGTCATGTTAATCTTCTGACTGGCCTCAAGGTATTCTGTGAGCGATTTGCTAAATCGTTGATCCCTCGTTAATACCATGATAACCTCTTTAGGAACCTTATTCAGTAATGAGTCAATCTCACTCAAAGACAGTGGCTTCATTAAAGACTCGCGCAACGACGCGAACATCATCGTTTCATCTCGAAGGGATCGGTTGAACGTTATTCGATCCAGTACTTTTTCAATGTCCCCCTTGTCCATCTTTGAAATGGAAACAAGCCAACGAATTCTTAAAGACCAATCGGCACATTCCTGTTCGTCCTCTAAATTAAAGTTCCAATCATAGTCTTCTCCAAACCAAGCATAGAATAAACCGCTGCGGACTAAGGTTTGCCCCATCGCCAAATAGTTTACTTCATTAAAAATATGCATGATTTCTTCCGTAAAACGTTCAACACTAAGTTTAGCAAGAACACCCGACTCAATGGCGGTATATAACGCTTCAAGCGTTTCTTTGGCCAAACTAAAATGATAACGATCCGCAAAACGAATCGCCCGAATCATTCGAGTCGGGTCATCAATAAAACTAAGGTTATGTAAAAAACGGATTGTTCCTTGCTGTAAATCCCGCTTCCCGCCATAATAATCAACAAGTTCCCCAAAATGCTCAGCATTTAAACAGACTGCCATAGAATTGATGGTAAAATCACGACGGAACAAATCATCACGCAGGCAAGATTCCTCAACTTGCGGAAGTGCTCCTGGGAAGGAATAATATTCCCACCGCGTACTAGCCACGTCAAGATGACTCCCATCGGGGAACGTGATCTGAGCCGTTCCAAACTGTTCATGTTGTGTAAGTTTCCCCTCAGGCAAACGCTGCTGCAAGGCTCTCGCGAATTGACCACCGCTCCCTTCGACGACAAAATCCAAGTCTTGGGTTGGGAAAAATAACAACAGATCTCTGACAAACCCTCCAACAAGATAAACGGAACACCCTTCTTTTTCTGCAGTATCCCGTACCGCATTGAGAATATTTTTCACTTCCTCTGGCAGGTGTGCTATCAAATCTAAAATATCCTGGCGCATTGCAACACTGCGTTCGCGAACAAGTTGAGTTTCAATAGGAACAGCCCCTCCGTGAACAAGACGCAAAACATCGGACCGGGAAACGATACCCACAAGATCCCCATCCTCGACGACAGGGAGGCGCCCAATATCGTTCAGAACCATCAGTCGCTGGACTTCATCCAAGGTTGCCTCAACGTCAACTGTGGTCACTTTTGACGTCATAAAAGCCTTCACGGGTGCATGTTGCAAACCGTGTTTAATGGCTTTATCAACATCACGTCGGGAAATAATTCCAACTAAACTCTTATCCTCAGTTACCGGTACTCCAGTATGTCCATAACGCAAGAGCATTTGCTCGACTTCACTAAGTTTTGTCTCCGGAGTTACGGTCTTAACCGGATAACTCATCATATCCCGAACGAGGTGAGGCCGCTTAGCACGGCTCTGAATCGCCGAACGCAATTGTTTCAATATTTCCTGCAATTCGGCATCCTTAATCGTGGCCGATGCAGCTCTTGGATGACCTGCCCCACCAAATAATTGTACTAGTCCATTAACGGGTAGGCCCCTCCCTCTAGAACGGCCTACAAGATACACTCGATTCTCCATTTTAACTAATAAAAACCATGTATCGGCACTTTCAAGTTCCCCAACACGATGGGCTAATAACGCTAGCCCGCCGACATAGTCCTGTGTCTCTGCATAGGTAAGATAGACTGGCAGCCCATCAAAAAGTTCCGTCTGACCTTGGTCAAGCAATTGTTGCAATAACTCTTTTTGTTCCTCAGCCAGAGGACGCCGTAAATATTCGGCAATCACCCCTAAATTCGCACCTTGCTCTAATAAATAAGCCACAGCGCGGACATCACGGACTGTGGTATTATCAAACAATAAACTCCCAGTATCGTCATAAATTCCAATAGCCATTAATGTTGCTTCAAAGCTGCTTAAGGGCAATCCAAATCCGGCTAATCTCTCAACTAGAAGTGTAGCACAGGCACCAACTGGTTCAATCACCATTTCGGGTTCTAGCTTTCCATTATAGGGATGGTGATCGTAGATTTCTATCTCAATTTCCGGTATTCGAGCCACCTTTTCCCCCAGCGCTCCCGCACGTTTCAATGAATGAGTGTCCACTAGAATAACACGGGAAATATCCTCAATCTTAATATCTTGAACTTTGCGAAACCTCAGCTGGTCCTTAGAAAGCGCCAAAAAGTTTTGGACATAGACGTTCGGTTTTCCCTCCATCACCAATACGCTGTTAGGATAGAGTTTTTGAGCAGCCACCATCGACGCCAGAGCATCAAAATCGATTTGGCGGTGGGCCAAAATGATATCCATAATTAAAACCTCAAACTTTATTTAAAATTAATTTAGTTTAAATTATAACATCTTTAATCCGTTTCCAGCAACAGATATGCTCACCCGTTATATTCCTCTCTTTTAAACCACATAGGTATTACGTTGAGATAACCCCAAACGATTGTGTTGTCCACAGTTTTTCTGGTAAAAAATAGGACATCAGACCTTATTTGAAGTCTGATATCCTATTTAATCCTGATAACCTATTTAATGTTAGAAGCAAAACCATTAAATGCTGTCATTAATTTCTTCTGTTGCTTGCTCAATCTCCTGGGGAGTCATGCCGGCTTTACCTAGATTAAACTTAATTGCATCCGCCCAGAACGCACATTTGGCACTCATCTTTTTGAACGCTTTAGCATTTACTTTATTCGTTTTTGCTCTAGCATCCGCATTTGACTGTACTATGGAACAAATATATAGAGCTTTTACACGAGCCTCTTGATCGAGCTCATTAAATGATTGATTCAGTTCCGCAATTAATTTTTGGTAAAAATCCGAAAACTCCTCAAAGGGAATCTCCGTTTCCATGTGTAAATATTCCTTCAACTTTTCAAGTAGCTTTTCCAATGTGCACCCTCCAAAATTCGCCTAATAACAACCTTATACAGTATATAATCATTTAATTCAAATGACAAGAGCACATAACTAGGTAAGTTTCCTACTTAAAAAATACAGAAGTGGTCTTTCCCTCTTCAAATAGCTTTTTAACAACACCACGTGACTCCAGGGGGTTAACTTTCCAATAACTGATATCGTTTTCAGTAAGAAACGCACCCGGTAACGTTTGGGATGAGATTTCTGGTGTTTCATTACGCAAGAAAATATTTGTTAGAGACCATAATTTATTCACCGAAAGGTTTGTTTCCACGCATTTAGACATTTGAGGTATTAGCCAAGGCAACTTAGAAATGGTCTTCATCTGCATAAATTCCTTCCCGATCGCTTTCAAAACAGCCTGTTGACGTGACGTTCTTGATATGTCCGCAAAGGCATCGTTACGGAACCTAGCGTATTGCAAAGCTTGTGCCCCATTTAAGCGTTGTGTCCCTTTCTTAAGATTAATGATACCGTCTGTCGAGTCTCCTGTGACATAGTACATGTTTTTTTCAACGTTGAGAGTTATTCCTCCTAAGGTATCGATGATTGATTTGAACCCCGAAAAATTCGTAAGAACATAGCCGTCAATTGTCTGTCCAATTAAACCCTCAATCAGAGCAGTCGTTGTTTTAAGACCGTTACCTAATCGTGCTGCGGCATTAATTTTGTTTTGTCCGTGACCAGGTATCTTTATTTGGGTATCCCGTGGAATGGAAAGGAGGGCAATCTTGCCGTTTCTCGTATTGACACTTGCAACTAATAGGGTATCCGTATTACCGAGTGATGGTTCCCCAATCCGATGATCTACCCCGACCAGAAGAACGGTAAATCGACTTTCCTTAAATTCGTGAACAACGTTGGAAGGATCAGCTGCACTTCCAGAAGAAATCGGGTCTGATTCACGAGTGATCGGTTGCTGAGTTTTATCTTCAAGGTCTTGGATACCTGTTATTATCGGGTCATTTACCTGAGTCATCGGCTTTTTCTCATTCCCAACCACTTCACTCACTAGGAAAGTGCCTAACGCCAAACTAACACCCAAAAAGAATCCCAGCACGATAGGTTTTTTGTAGTCCCTAATGGCCCGGAATATTGTACTGCTAAAAACTCTCGTTCTCTTCATCCGAGTCCACTCCATTTCCAACGCTTTTTCTTTAGCATCAAACAATTCCTACTGAAATATTCGGAGTTTTAATAGAAACTATAAAAAAACCTCCCTATTCAGGAGGTTTTTTTCCTTTATACTCTTCGGTAAAAATTCTGCATTGGGTAGCACCCTACTTCAATTTACATATAATGCCAATAAAGGAGGAGACTATTTATGCTGTTTACGAAAACACTATTTTCCAAGATGCTGCCCTCTGATAAAATTAACGACAACCTAGAGCAAAGTGACGCTGTTACCAACTCAATTGAAGAAGAAACTCCTGCTCTCAGTTCTTCTAATCTTATGAGTAGGTTTTACCGTTTCCAAAAAAATTCTGATGCTGAGGCTCCAGATGTACTCTATGAAAATGAAGCCTGGGCACCAAAAAATGAAACCACTGGGCTCTTTCGTAAACTCAGGATGAATGTGGAGTGAAGAAAGGGGGGTCTGAATTGAACCCTGGATACAACCGCGTCTATGCACCAGTCTTGCGAAGTCCTCTACTCTTCCATCAAACACCCTTGCATTCAGCCCCCACTTATAACCCTACTCAACCATCGTTCGTTCCTTCAAACCCGACTATTAATTTTCCCCGTTCCCCACAATATACCCTTCAGCTTCAGCCCCAATACACGGTACAAGCTCCGCTGCCCCTTTATCCTCACTCTTTTCCCTATCGCCCTGGTTTCTCCACACCCTCAGTTCCTACTCAGATGTCCTTCTCTTCCTATTCCATTCCAAACCTCACGTATGCTTCTACTGTCTCATCGAAAGGATTAGCTCTTATTTTAATCGCCATTCTTATTTTAGCAGCACTTGATCTTGTGATTGTTCGCCCTCAAAAAAGGAATGCTTTGCTCGAACAGTAACGACAAAAAGGCCTCGCAGCGATCACATGATACCGCTGCAGGCCTTTTTTGTTCAACTCACTGTTTTACCGACTGGCCATATGCAAATACTCTAATCTTGTAGGCAAAACATCATTGCGCAGCAAGTCCGCATGGGTTTCACGCTTTACGATTGTATCTGCATGTCCATTCTTTACGAGAACTACTTCAGGGCGTGTGAGCCGATTGTAATTCGAGGACATGGAATAGTTATAAGCTCCCGTGCATGGGATAGCGAGTAAATCACCGGATTCAACGATCGGTAACTTAATATCCCAGATCAACATATCTCCAGATTCACAACACTTTCCAGCAACGGTGACCGTCTCTGTTGACTCTTCCTTAGCGCGGTTCGCTAAAACTGCCTCATAACGGGCTTGATAAAGTGAAGGCCGCGGATTGTCCGCCATACCCCCATCGATCGCAACGTATTTCCGAATTCCAGGAATCTCTTTTGTAGACCCAATCGTATAAAGTGTCGTACCTGCCGTTCCGACGATTGAACGACCTGGTTCAATAATAATTTTGGGACGAGGAAAGGTCCGTTTCTTACAGGCATTTTTCAAAGCATCCTCAACCGTTTTAGCATAGTCTGCAATCTGAGCGGGTTCATCCCCAGACACGTAATAAATCCCAAATCCTCCGCCGAGATTCAACTCTTCCAGGGGATAACCAGTTCGTTTGAGAGTATTAGCCATATAATTGATCATAATCTCAACTTCATGCTGAAAGGACGCTAATTCAAAGATTTGTGACCCAATATGGGCATGAATCCCTTTGAGAACCAGGTTAGAATACGATAACGCTAAATCAATGGCCTTATCCGCTGTACCGTCAGTGATGGTGAAACCAAATTTAGAATCGATCTGACCAGTTTGAATGTACTCATGAGTATGCGCTTCAA
>JAUZPJ010000106.1 GCA_030706025.1 Bacillota bacterium
AGCATAATTTCTTGCTTGTAAACGTTTGATACGGAATTGAAGAAAAACATCAGTAACGGAATGATAATAGCGACGATCCACGCTCCTTCAGTAAACTTAGTAATCAAGAAGATCATAAACATCAAAAATGAGATCACGCCACCGAAGGAAAAGATCGCTAAATCTCGGTAATAACTTTTAGGTTTGCTCTTAATACAGTATTTTGCCAAGCCAAAACCTGTAAGAGAAAAGCTTATGAACACACCAATAGCATATAAAGGCAGCATACTGTGGGTATCACCACCGAAAACAATAATTAAGACTAGACTAATAATGCTCAAGGTCCAAATTCCCGCACTGTAAACTAACCGGTCCCCAAGATTTTTAAAATATCGAGGAGCATACCCATCTCGTGCCATTAAACTCAAGAGAATGGGTAAGCCTACGAAAGGTGTATTCGCAGCAATAACTAAGATTAAAGCGATTCCTGCCATTAAAATATAATACATGATTGTTTTGCCAAAGATTAATAAGCCCAGCTGGTTGATGATGGTATTTTCATTACTGGGGATAAGCTGATATTTACTTGCTAGAAACACCAATCCGGTAAGACCAAGCGCCACAATAAATCCAAGTATAAATAATGTATTGATAGCCCTTTTCTGGGCTGGGGCTTTAAAGGCCGATACACCATTACTTACCGCCTCGGTCCCTGTCAAAGCAGTAGTACCTGCAGCCATTGCCCGGAGAAATATAAACAAGGTTAAACTATGGGTGTTGGCAGCAATTAGCATCTGAGAATTCGGCATAGGAGTTATTCCATACATAAAATACTTGAACAAACCAAAACCCACCAAAGCGAAAATGCTGATGATATAGGTGTAAACCGGTATAGCAAATAGTTTAGCGGACTCTTTAAGTCCACGTAAGTTAACGACGGTCATAAATAAAATAATAAAACAATCAGCGAATACTTTGTGAGAGGTCGGCTCCAGCCAAGGAAATATTCCGGTGAGATTCTCCACAGCCGAACTAACACTTACTGCTACGGTTAAAATGTAATCGATGCTTAGGCTAGCCCCAGCCAGTAATCCCATTTTTTCTCCTAAGAAAGCTCGAGCAACAGTATAGGACCCACCACCTTGCGAATATTTTTGGATCGTTCGGCGATAGAGCATTAAAACGCTCAACAACAAGAGCACGATCGCTGTCGTTACCTTCATAGCCGCCGCATAACCTGAAGCTCCTGCTAAAATCAAAACGTATAGAATTGCATCTGGAGCATAACCTTCAGAAGAAATGACATCCGAACCAAAAACAGGAATACCACCAAAGATCCCCAATTTTTGATTTTCCTCGCTTTGCGTGGTAAGAGGATGACCAAAAATTAACATCCTTAACCGTAACCAAATTAATTTGCTATTGGCCGAAGCCATATTAAATCACTTCCTAACTCTCGTTCACTATTTATAGTTATCAAGTTGTCTCCATTTTAATCTCCGCTTGATATTTTTTGCGAAGTGGCTGAGCCTAGACATATTGTAACTCACAACAAGCGGTATCCTACCCCGGGTTCCGTGATAATATGACGTGGACGAGATGGGTCATTCTCAATCTTGCGCCTGATTTGTCCTATAAAGACCCGCAAGTACTGGATGTCATTTTCATACGCTGGCCCCCAAACTGTTCGCAGGAGAAACTTGTGGGTTAGAACTTTTCCAGCGTTAATAGCCAAGTTTTTCATCAACTCATATTCCGTCGGGGTTAACTTAACGTCTTCATCGGCAACTTTAATCTGACGATGAGCCAGATCGAGAATCAAATCATCAAACCTCTTTATCGGTTCTTCTTCGACTCCCACCGAATGACGTAAGGCTGTCCGCATGCGTGCCAATAATTCACCCATACCGAAAGGCTTTGTGACATAATCATCGGCTCCATTATCAAGAGCGGTAATCTTATCAGTCTCCTGTTCCTGAACCGAAAGAATGATGATGGGAACCTTGGACCATTCCCTAATCTTGTTAAGCACTTCCATTCCACTCATGTCAGGAAGTCCTAAATCTAAAATCACGAGGTCCGCGGCAAAGATGGCAACCTCGTCTAAGCCAGCTTGACCCGTTCCCACTTCTCGTACTTCATAGCCATAGCTGGTTAAACTAACCCGCAAAAACCTACGGATTTGGTTTTCATCATCGATGATTAAGATTTTTTGCCCCTTCTTTTCCATGTTAATCACCTCCCTCAACCGGAACTTTAGTGGAGAGTTCGTAATTTAAGGGCAAATTAACGATGATTGTGACACCACCGAGCTCGTTGTTCTCAGCCCAAATTTCACCGTTGTGAGCTTCTACAATTCCTTTACAGATCGATAAACCAAGGCCTGATCCACTAACTTGAAGTGGAGAGCTAAGCCGATAGAACTTATCAAAAACCTTGCTTAAATCGGTTTCAGGGATGCGAGTACCCCGGTCGGCTACAGCGATCTCCAATTTCTTTTGAACCTGCCTGACAGAAATCGTTATTTTGCTGTTCGGCTCAGAGTACTTGACGGCATTGTCCAGCAAATTAATGAGTACTTGTTCGATCAAAATATAATCGGCATGGACTAAGGGTAAACCAACCGGGATATTAATATCGAGCAAACGTTTCGCCAGAACTATTTCTAACCGGTTAACCGCCACTCCGATAATATCTTGGATATCACACCAGTCTTTGTTTAGTTTGAGCATTCCACTTTCCAGACGGGCCATGTCTAAGAGGTTATTTACAAACCGATTCATTCTTTCGGCTCCCTGAAGAATGGTTTGCAATAAATCATGGCGAGCATCCGGAGAGTACACAGCCTCATGGTCTTCTAGGAGCCCGGTAGCCGCACCGATGATTGATGCCAATGGTGTTCGCAAATCATGGGATAATGAATTGAATAATGCCGTTCGCAAACGTTCTGACTCTGCCAAGGTATGGGCCTGCCTTGCTTCGTCAGCCAGTTTAATTCTGTTGATTGCCAGCGCAGCTAGCCCGGCAAAAGCATCTAAAAAGCGAATCTGTTCAGAGTTAACCTGTTCTTTTTGATTATGAAAGCAAATTCCTAAGACTCCTTGTGTTCCCTGTTCTGTCGTTAAAGGTAAGTAAAGTGCTCTAGCAGACCCTAAGGTTTCTGTTCCTTGTCCGGCTTTTAGTCCCCTCTCATAGACCCAAGTCGCGACAGCCAGTTCACTCTCGGTCATAAAATGATCCGAACTCGAACTCTGGCTTAAAACTAATTTATCCCTTTCATTGGGTAACAATAAAACAACCTGACCATCCAAAGTATCTGCGATCTTTCGAGCAATGCTATCCAAGACCCTCTCCAGTCTATCGACAGCTGTAAGATCCCGGCTAAGGGAGTATAAAGCGGAAACCTGCTGCTCACGATGCCAGGAATAATCGATTTGATCTTTTAGTCGTGCAGACAGAGTCCCAGTAACAAACCCCACTATCATTAAAATGGCAAAGCTAATCACATAACGGAAATCATTGACTGTCAACGTGTAGAAAGGTGGAACGAACAAGAAGTTGAAGATGACAACAACCATTCCTGCGGTAACAATCGCAGGCAGCTTCCCCCAGCGAGCTGCGCTGAGAAGAACAGGAAGAAGATAGAGCATTGAAATATTTACAGGCCCTAGAAATGAATCAATTGGAGTAACAACGAGTGTCAAAGCCGAAATCATCAAAACAGACATTAAATAAGGGATGTATGAATGCTTTTTGCCAACCGAAATGTTACCTATCGATGTATTACCTTCGTTCACTATCGTTCCAGGCTTTTGCTCTACCACTTCTTTCCGCCCAGATATAACGTGTACGCTGATACCATGGCTGTTCCGGATTACTTTATCGACAATAGAACCATGAAGCAATTCTTGAAAACGCGTACGTTCTGGTTTACCAATGATTATTTGAGAAACGTTACGTTTTCGAGCCAACGCTAAAAGCTCTTCCACGACGTCATCTCCATGAAGACTCACAATTTCTGCGCCCAATTTTTCGGCCATACGCAAGTTTTGGGCCATAGTATCCTGTTCAGCCTCACTCTTAGGCAGACGACCTAGGGGGGCGACATGCACAGCCAGCCATTCAGCATTCTGGCGTGTGGCCATTCTCTTTGCCATTCGAATTAGTCGAGCAGAAAACGGATTACCGCTCACACATACCATTACTTTTTCTCCCGATGGCCAAGGACCTGCAATACCATGCACCTGCATATAGGATTCCAACTGGCTATCCACTCGTTTGGCTGTATAACGCAGGGACATTTCCCGGAGGGCATTGATGTTCCCAGGGCGAAAAAATTTCTTTATGGCCTCAGCGGTTTGTCCAGAAACGTAAACTTTGCCTTCTTCGAGCCTTTGAATCAGCTCATCAGGCGTAATATCCACTATCTGAATTTGAGAAGCAATTTCCAGCACCTGATCCGGTACAGTTTCGTGTACATTGACTTCGGTTATTTGTGCCACGACATCATTTAGGCTTTCTAAGTGTTGAATATTCAAAGTGGTATACACATTAATGCCAGCAGACAACAGCTCTTCGATGTCCTGGTATCGTTTCGTATGACGGGAACCTGGGATGTTTGTGTGAGCTAATTCATCCACTAAAGCTAGATGAGGATGACGTTCTAAGAGAGCATCCAATTCCATCTCTTTAACAGCTTTACCCTTATAGTCCAACATTCTTTTGGGAATTACGGGAATACCCTTAAGCATGGCCTCAGTTTCGGCTCTTCCATGGGTTTCTACTAAACCAGCCACCACGTCCACACCTTCGGCTAATCTTTCCCGTGCTGCCTCTAACATGGCATAAGTCTTGCCCACCCCGGCTGCCGCTCCCAGAAACACGGTTAGTTTCCCTCGGCCCTCCTTCTCAAGGCTGGCTAGTAGTTCATGTGAGTCAACTCGTTTATCGTTGATCATTGTTAAAGATCACCCTGCCTTCAGAGAATCCAAAGTGATTGGTCCTTCCAAGTTTCCCATCAGAAATGAGTAAAATCAAATGCTGATTTATTATAGCCCAAAACCCCATAAAGATAGTCTAAATATAGAAGTGTAAAACATAAAGAAAACATAAAGATTGACGCCATAATTAGTAGGTCTTAAATAGTTTAAAAGCAAGTTCTCACTGATGAGAACCTGCTTTTAGTTACTTATAGGTGCCAAGACTTAAACTTATAAACTTATTCAATTATAAGCCTTTACCCTAGATACTTTGCCACTGCCGCTGCTGTTTGATATTTGTCATTACCACTCAGCAACACTTCGTTCGGATGGTTGGTCGTAGGCCCGCCTACAACGATTAGCTTCTGAGCACCTATGGCATCGGCAGGAACGGAATGATCTGCTGGTCTAACGAAAATAGCGCAGTTACCGTTTTTCGCTGCAACATCAGTTCCGGCCCAAAAATCCTCCTTCGTATACAATAAAACGGCTACCTTCAACATGTCGCTGCCTCCTATTAAATCCTTAAATAGTCGATCCCAAGGAAAGCCTGTTCCCGGACACATTGATCTATTAACTGAGTCAATCCGATTATGCCCAATAATAGTATCCCCGGTAACTGGTATCCCCAAGGTCACCATTAACCACCGATGTAAAGCGAGTGTGGACCGATACTGTGCTTCTTGCATTACATCTCCGCTTGCTCCTTCGTGTTCGATAGAAACCGTGTAATAATTCGGATTAACACCTGGAATAAGGAGCGGCCAATTTGGCTTATTAACGCTGCCATTTGCCCATGCTGAATTTGTAAGTTCGACATATTGATGAATTTCTCCATTTTTCCCGACTCCAAAATGGGAACTAACCTTACTTGAAGGATTGGCAAACCATGAGTCAGTACCTATTAGAGTTCCACTCATGATATGGTCAACGATAGCAAGGGGTTTGTAGCCTTTTCGGTCGCCAAAGTTCGGCGATCCTTTCCAAACGATTGTTGGTTTATCCATTTCCGCCCTCCTTTCCACTCATACTATGTACACAGCTATGAAAATGTCATTGCGGCTGTCATACCAAATAGCAGCCGGCTCCCCCATAAATCTGTCAATACATTCGTGAAAATATTGGTAATGAAACTAGAAAATCGAGTTACCCCTTGCTACTACCCTTAATCGCTCGAATATGCTCTCTAGAAAACTCACTCTTTATTCTTAAACTAATTTCTTCTGCTTCTTTTTCCTTAGTGTTGGGCAATAGAATGACGAATTTACCTTTTCCTTTCCTAAAGACCACTTTATACGTCTTTTAAAAATTGATTTGTTCTCCCCATTTTATAGGCAAGTTTAATCATCTCTTGTTCTTCTTCGGTTATTTTTCGGGCGTACATTTTTTCGAATTGCTGAAAAAGTTTATCGGTGTCTATCACTCTGATTCGGTGTTTTGGTCTAATTGTCCTGTGGGATGGGTCATAGGATTTTGGTTGAATCGATGAATTGTATACTTTTTTAAATATTTCAGCCGTATAAAAAGCATCATGTAGTGCATTGTGAAATGCATATGTTATTGGGATATGGAGCAACTCAGCAGCATGTTGAAGACGTAATAAGTTTTTTTGAGAAAGATTGAAATGCATGGAAACATAGGGTTGTAAGTTGATAACCCCTTTCGGTAAAAACCTGTGGCTTAATTGATGGTCTTCGACATTTCTGAATAGTTCTGTTATATCAGACATGCCCCAAGTACAAAATATAGACTCGCTCCCATTGATAAACGTTGTATACGCCTTATAAATCTCAGGAAAGGGTTCTTCTGTTAGAAGCTGCTCTGTGGTAATACCGGTCAATTCTGTGACAAATGGATTAATTCTTGTGTAGAAAGTTGGCTTTACATAACGGTTAAAAGTGCCTACGGTGTTAAATTCCAAATCTAATTTGATGGCACCAATTTGAATGATTTCAAAGGGATAGGGAGATCGTTTTCTATCAAAATTTTGTAAAGAAGAAACGTCTTGATTAAATTCTAAATCAAAGATAACGAAAGACATATTAGAACTCCTTAGACCACTTGATTTCTTTTATTTTTGGCTGGATATAAGGATACTATCCGTCAAAAGAGTGGTTTGGGTAAGCTGTTTGCAAATCTTTAATTTGGATGTCTTGTTGCGATTACCGAGCAAACTGTAGTGTCTGATTTTCATAAAGCCGTCAAGCCCTTGGTATAAAAGGAAAATTAGCATGTGGAATCTTGTCAATTCACATGCTAATTCTATTCGCTGCTTAAGGATTTTTCACAAGTTGTTTTTCCAAATGACGTGTGAATACAGCTATTCCACCGATCACTCCTAAAAAGGTTATGATCACTCCTGTGGTGTTTGCATTTCCACCTCTCCCTCTATCACCGCTCAATCCATCCGCGTGCCCAAACTTTCCTCTAGGATTCCCGTCTAGTGGGTTATTCTTATCGAGTTGGCCATTAACTCTATCGGTCGGCACTTGTTGCGACGTACTGATACTCGCTCCCATCTGTGCTATATTGATGCTGAATTGACTTGAAAGTAATTGAGTACCCCCCAGCAATAGGAACAGGGCTAATGCAACTTTGGCCCCTACGATAACCGAATTTGATGCTTTCACATTGAATACCTTTTTCATAAGACCCATTATCCATTGTCCATGAAGCCCAACATGAACGCCTACGATTACAAGGGTCAGATAGGAAACATCAGTATGCAAGCCGCGAAACGACCGTTGGTCCACAAAACCTAACCCAGGAAATAATACTTTTGAGATCATAAGTCCGCTCACAATCGTAAAAGCCATCGAAAACAAGAGCAAAATATTAATCACATAACCAACGCGAGTTTTACTTGGCAAGGTACGGTCAAACAATCTTTGGGTAACTTTTATAACCCATTGCAAGTTAAGTAGGATATGCACTAAAAATATAGCTCCTATTCCTAACCCCACTATTTCGTGGAAGGCCAACCCTCCAAAAACTCGTGTATTGTAAAGCAATGCGAAGATTAGAGCGATAAAGATATCCAGTCCTAATTTAAAGTAATCTTTTATTTTCAAAATGTAACCTCCCTCTATAAAATAATAATCATAACTTTCATTAATGATTATAGTGTGTTTTCCTGAAATTGTACTGAATGTCACCTGAAAGTTCGCTTAATAAATGGCTATTTCCCAATATCATTTTATACGCTTTCATATTCTTCGCCAAAATCCATATAGGACTAAAGGTTGGGACTGGTTTTTCTTAGAAACTCCGGGTACCGCTCCTGACATTGAGCCCACAGAATTTATCCAAGAATTGACATCCATTTATTCCTATACTGTACGCATTGGTAGGATAATAAAAGGCCCTCGGACATTGTCCAAGAGCTAAGCATGAAAGTATATATTTAAAACCAGTGAGAATAATAAATATTACTTTCTTAGGGAGGAAAACAATGCATGTAATTATC